>CAYQZN010000229.1:0-4583 GCA_964421805.1 uncultured Woeseiaceae bacterium | reverse complement strand
AATCGGGCCTGAAGGCCCTCCTACCTGCGCGTGATCGGGCGGGCGTAGTGCACCGTCTCGCCCTGGAACTGCACGCAGCCCTGCTCCACCAGCGCGTCGACCAGCGCCTGCACCTCGCCGAAGTCGAGCTCGCCGCCGAAGTGGCCGTGGATCAGGCGCATCAGCGTGCGTCGGCGGCGGGGTCGGGACAGGCCGCGGCTGTGCAGGTTGCGCACCACCTCTTCCAGCCGCTCTTCCGGGGAACTCGCGGCCGCCGGACCAAGGAACGGGAGGCCGGCCAGGCTTTTCGCGCGGCGCACGCAGATGCCTTCGCCGCGCAGGTGCGCCACCAGCACGTCGAGGCTCTCGTCGGGGGACACCACGTGGAAGCGCGCCTCTTGATCGCGTTCGGCCAGCCGCCCGAGATAACAGGCAATGTGCAGATGGACGGCCTCTTCGCCGTCCGCCGTCACCGGCACATAGGTGGCGCGCTCGCCGAGAGCCTGCACGGAGGAGACGAGATCGAAGGGCAGGCTCGCCTCCGGGTCGCCGACGAACAGGAACACGCGCACCGGGTGGGCCTGCAGCGCCGTGAGATCGTCAGGCTGCACGTTCCCATAATCGATGAGGATGTAGTGAGTCCCCATGATGCTCCCCGTCGCAGGACGCGTTGCCCCAGCTTACCACCGTTCCGGCTCGACACGGCTTCCGCGAGGCACTAGGGTAAAGGTCATCGAAGCAACTCTGCGTCGCTTCCCGTCCACATTCGAACGCGTCCGGCCGCGGAAGCGACGCGATTCGGGACACGGGGGAGACTATGTCCAGAGTAAGCACCGGGGCCGCTTCAGCGGCAACTCCGCTTACGTGCGCAACGCCCGCCTCGCGGCGAATCGGGATGCCCCGATGACGCTGATGCGGACCCGCGACAACGACTGCGACGGCGAGATCGATGGTTAGCCGATGACACAGACCGGCAGCACCGGGCGCTGGCGCTGCGGCGACATCGAGATCGATGCACCGTCGCGGGAGATCCGCCGGTGCGGCGAGGTGCGGGAGGTGGAGCCGAAGGTGTTCGACCTCATCGTCGCCCTGATCCGTCACCGTGACCGGGTCGTCACCAAGGACGAGCTGCTGGAGCGGATCTGGCCGGGCAGCATCGTCACGGAGTCCGCCCTCACGCGCTGCATCATGAAGGCGCGCAGGGCCATGGGCGACGATGCGCAGCGCCAGCAGGCGATCCGGACCATCTCGGGCCGCGGCTACCGTTTCCTCGGCCCCGTCGAGCCGCTGGAGTCTCCCGCATCGCAATCGCGAGCGGACGCCGCCACGGAGGAGCCGGGCCCTTCCATCGCGGTGGTCCCGTTCCGACCGCTGGCCGACGATCTGGAGCTGACCTATCTCGGCCAGGGCATCGCCGAGGACGTCGGCACGCTGCTCGCTCACCTGCCCGGCTTCTTCGTGATCTCCCAGGGCTCGACGGTGGATCTCGCGGCGAGCGACAAGACGGCGGAGGAGAAAGGGCGCCGCCTCGGTGTGCGCTATCTCGTCGAGGGCAGTCTGCGGCCGCTGACCGACCGCCTGCGGGTCTCGGTGCGCCTGGTGGAGGTACCCGGCGGCCGCAGCCTCTGGGCCGAGCAGATGAACTGCCGACGCGAGGAGCTGCGGACGCTGCCGGATCACCTCGCCCGCGCCATCGTCGCCCGGGTGGAACCGGAACTCGCCCGCGCGGAACTGGCTTCGCTGCACCGGCGCGTGCCCGCGGATCTCGACGCCTGGGAGGCATTCCGCCGCGCCCAGGGGCTGGTCTCGCTGCAGGGCTGGAACGAGGCCACCTTTGCCGAGGCGGCGGACCTCATGCGCGCCAGCGTGGAGAAGGACCCGGACTTCGCCGCCGGGCATGCGTTCCTCGCCCTGGTGCGTGCGATGGGCCGGCTCGTGGGGCTCGCCGACGATCCGGACGCCGCACTGGCCGAGGCCGTCACGGCCGCCGACCGGGCACTCGAGCTCGAAACCCGGGACTCCGTGGTGCTGGGGCTCGCCGGGTGTGCGCTGAGCGACATCGGCGACGTCGAACGCGGCACGCGTGTGATCGAACGGGCCGTGGAGAGCGATCCCAGCAACGCCCAGGCGTGGGCGGCACTCGGTGCCTCCATGCTGCGGGCCGGCCAGGTCGACCGGGGCATCGAGTGCCTGCGTTACGGCCTGCGTATCAGTCCCCTGGATGCCCGGCGCGCCGCCTGGCGCAGCATGCTGGCCTCGGGGCTGCTGCAGGCCGGGCGCCTCGAAGAGTGCATCGAAGAGGCGGAGCAGGCCTGCCGCGTCGACGAGAAGCTGTTCTGGCCCTGGCTGATCCTGGCCACCGCCCAGGCCGCCCGCGGGCGGCCCGAAGAAGGCCGCAGGGCCTTCGAGCGGGCACTCACTGCGCGCCCGGCGATCAGCCGTCGGCAGATCCGGATCCTGGCCGGTGCCGACGGCTACCGCATACTCGGAAAATCGCAGCTCCTCAGGAACCTTCCGCCGGACCCGGACGGGTGAGCCCGGGCTCCGCGGTCAAGTGGTGACCTCGGCGCCCGGCTCCAGCCTGCGCTTCGGCGACGGCACGAGTGCCGGCACCTTGCGCTTGTAGCGGGCGTACTCCGGGTGCATCGCCTCGAGATCGCGTTCCTCCAGCTTCATGCCCACCAGGGTGTAGGCGCTGGCACCGATCGCGAACACCAGGTGGGAGACGGTCATCGTCGGCGTGAACCAGAAGATACCGAGCCAGCCGACGTAGATCGGATGACGCACGATGCGGTAGAGCGCCGGCGTCACGAACCGTAGCCGCCCCGGTCTGCGGCGGCGGAACGCAGCCCACGCCTGGCGCAGACCGAAGAGGTCGAAGTGGTCGATCAGGAACGTCGCATACAGCAGCAGAGCCCAGCTGCCGAGGTACAGGGCCTGCAGCGTGACGGCAGCCCACTGCGTCGGCGCCTGCCAGACCACGCCGCCGAGCGGCGACCAGAATGCCATCAGCAGGACCAGGCAGACCGTCGATGCCAGCACGTAGGTGCTGCGCTCGGCGGACTCCGGGATATAACGCGTCAGCCAGCGCTTGAAGGCCGGTCGCGCCATGCCGCTGTGCTGGACGGCAAACAGCGCGAGCAGCGCCGCATCGATGGCCAGCGCCGTGCCGAGGGGTGCCGTGGGCGCCGAATCCAGTGACATCGGCACAGCGATATTGCCGATGAACCCGATGGCGTAGATGAAGGCGACGAAGAAGAAGGCATAGGTCAGTACGCCGTAAACAAGTATGAGGGTGCGTTTCATGTAGTCCTCCCGCGTGCAGATGGAGATTCGGTCTCACTGTGTGAACCCGAGTGTCCACGCAGCGCGCGCTGAGGTCCTGACCGTGGGGCGACCATTCGATGACGCTGCTGCAACCGGACCGGATCGGGACCGCCGCCGGGGCGAGCATTTCCCGCTGGTCAAAAACGGGTAAACTGCCGGCGTGCTCAGGCGGGGAAGCCTGTTGTCGAAGAAAAACATGCTCGATACCCGGAGGGGTCGCCTGACCACCTTCGGCATCCTCTACATCTGCGAGGGCATCCCGCTCGGGTTCGCCGCCGTGGCCATCGCCACCTACATGCGCCGGGCCGGCGTGGACGTGGCCCAGGTCGGCGCCTTCGTCGCTTCCTTCTACCTGCCCTGGGCGTTCAAGTGGGCCTGGGCGCCGCTGGTGGACCTGGTCACGCTGAACCGCTTCGGCGGGCGCAAGGCCTGGATCGTGCTGTGCCAGGTGCTGATGATCGTCACGCTGTACTTCGTCGCCCAGCTCGACTACACGCAGCACTTCGACCTGCTCATCACCATGGTGATCGTGCACAACGTGTTCGCCGCCACCTGCGACGTGGCCATCGACTCGCTGGCGGTGAGCAGTCTGCGCGAGGACGAACGCGCCCAGGGCAACGGCTTCATGTTCGCCGGCGCCTACATCGGCCAGGGTCTCGGCGGCGGCGGCGCCATGTTCGTGGCCGGCCTGTACGGCTTCGACGTCTCCTTCCTCTACGTCGCCCTGCTGCTCTGCCTGGTGCTCACCTTCGTGGTGTTCTTCGTGCGGGATCCGGCCGCGGGCGCGGCGGCGGCGGCGCGGTTGCACGGCGTGTGGCGGGCGTTCCGCGATTCCGTCGCCGGTTTTGCGCGGGAGCTCGGCATCGGGCTGTTCCGCTCCGGCAAGGGCCCGCTGATCGGCGTGGTCTTCGCGCTCACGCCGATCGGCGCCATGGCCCTATCCGGCGCGGTGTCCACCGCGCTGCAGGTCGACCTCGGCATGAGCGACAGCCAGATCGGCACGCTCAACATCTACGCCATGATCACCTCGGGTGCCGGCTGCGTGGCAGGCGGCTGGCTCGCCGACCGGCTCGGCAAGCGCAGGATGCTGGCGCTGTTCTACGGGCTGACCACGCTGCCCACGCTCTGGCTCGCCGTGGCGCTCGGCGGCGGCGCCGGCATCGAAGGCATCACCATCAACCAGTACTTCGCCGTCGCCATCGCCTTCTACCTCTGCATGGGCCTGCACTACGGCGTGGGCGCGGCCATCTTCATGGGGCTCACCAACCCGGCCGTCG
>CAYQZN010000228.1:0-4661 GCA_964421805.1 uncultured Woeseiaceae bacterium | reverse complement strand
GGCGCGAAGTAGAGGTGGCCGCTCACGGAGAAACGGTTGTAGGTGGGCAGCGTATACGCGAGGAAGCCGCCGAGGCCCACCACGAATCCACTCTCGTCCAGCCGGTCCGAGTTGGTGTAGAAAATCTTGCCGCCCAGTCCGCCCCGCACGGGGTTACGGCCGCCGGATGCCAGGTCCACCAGGTGCAGGCCCAGATGACCCACGTCTCCGCGGTCCTGGTGGTGCAGCCAGCCGGCGTCGAACTGCAGCTTGCGCTCCGGCACCTGCCAGGCATAGGTCAGGCGGGCAGCGTCGTCGTTGACGTTGATGTCCAGGTCGGCGGCACCGGCATACGGCGCGGCCATGAGCAGTAATGGCGCCAGCACGAGCGGCACCCGTTTCAGCATGGAAAGCATATGGATCCTCGAAGATTGCAGGCGTAGTACCCAAACGCGACGCCCGGTCAGCGTTTATGATAACGATATTCAGCACTTCAGACATCCACGATAAGACGACAGGTCGACGGTAGGCCATGGACGCGAGTACGGATACGCACGGCGTTAAGAGGGAAGGATCCGGCAGCCTGGCGGAGGAGCTGGCGCGGCTGTGCGCGGAGGCCGGCCAGCCGGCTGCCGGCGACCGCTGCCGCGAACTCGCCGGTCTGGTGGCCGGCCTCGGCATGGAGCCGGAGATCGTCGATGCGGCCGCCATCCACCCGGCGGTGCAGGCTTGCGTGCTGGATCTGGAGGCAGTTAAGCAGCGCTATCCGGGGCCCTCCGCCGCGCTTTGCGCGGACCTCGCGCAGCTCACCGACATGAGCCCGGAGCTGCACGGTCAGGATCCGGCCGGTTTCGCGCCCGACCAGGCGGAGGGGCTGCGGCGCATGCTGCTGGCCGCCGTGCGCGACGTGCGGGTGGTGCTGGTGCGCCTCGCCGACGTCCTGCTGTCCCTGCGCGAGGCCAGGGACGCGCCGGCGGAGACCCAGCGCCGCATCGCAGCCCAGTGCCGCGACATTTACGCCCCGCTGGCGAACCGGCTGGGCATCTGGCAGCTGAAGTGGGAGCTGGAGGATCTCTCCTTCCGCTTCCTCGAACCGGACGCTTATCGCCGCATCGCCCGCCAGCTCAAGCAGCGGCGCGAGGAGCGCGAGGCCGTCATCGGCGAGATGCGGGAGCGGCTGCGCGGCGAGCTCGACGCGGCGGGTATCGAGGCGGAGATTTCGGGCCGCCCGAAGCACATCTACAGCATCTGGCGGAAGATGCAGCGGAAGGACACCGAGCTGGACAAGATCTTCGACGTCCTCGCCGTGCGCATCTTCGTCAACGACGTGCGCGACTGCTACGCCGCCCTCGGCATCGTGCACAACCTGTGGAGCTACCTGCCCCAGGAGTTCGACGACTACATCGCCAACCCGAAGAAGAACCTCTACCAGTCGCTGCACACGGCGGTGATGGGACCCCACGGCCAGCCGCTGGAGGTGCAGATACGCACCCACGAGATGCACCGTCATGCCGAGCTGGGCGTGGCCGCCCACTGGCGCTACAAGGAGGGCGGCTCCGGCGCAGGCGCCTTCGAACAGAAGGTGCGCTGGCTGCGCCAGCTGCTCGAGCCCTCCGAGGCCGAAGCGAGCGACGATTTCGTGCAACGGGTGCGCGAGGAGATCATGGAGGACCGGGTCTACGCCTTTTCGCCCCGGGGCGACGTGGTGGACCTGCCGGCCGGCGCCACGCCGCTCGATTTCGCCTATTCGGTCCACACCCAGGTGGGGCACCGTTGCCGCGGTGCCCGGGTGAACGGGCGCATCGTCCCGCTGGGCTACCAGATCCGGAACGGCGACCAGGTGGAGATCATCACGGCCTCGAAACCCTCGCCCAGCCGGGACTGGCTGGTGCCCCGGCTCGGCTTCCTCGCCTCGTCCCGCAATCGGGCGAAGGTACGGGCCTGGTTCCGCCGCCAGGACCGGGAGCAGAACAGGAAACAGGGCCGCGATATTCTGGAGCGGGAGCTGTCCCGCCTGAACCTGAAGTCACTGCCGGTCGCCGACATCGCCGCGCAGCTGAAGCAGGAGAATGCCGACGCGCTCTACGTGGCCCTCGGCACGGGCGATCTCACGGCCTCGGCGGTGGCGAATGCCGCGCACCAGCTCACCGCGCAGGAACCGGAGCCGCTGCCCGTGCGTCGGCGCCGGCGGCGACCCTCGGGCGGCGGCGGCGACATCCGGGTGCGGGGCGTAGGCGATCTGATGAGCAACCTGGCGCGCTGCTGCGGCCCCGTCCCGCCGGAGCCGATCCTGGGTTACATCACGGTGGGCCGCGGAGTGAGTATCCACCGCCGCGACTGCCGCAACCTGCTGCGGCTGATGGAGCAGCAGGCCAGCCGCATCATCGAGGTGGAATGGGGCGAGGACGACGAGGCGCGCTACCCGGTCGAGCTGCGCATCGATGCCTGGAACCGGGACGGCCTGCTGCGGGATATCTCCAGCGTGCTGAGCGACGAGCACATCGGCATCATCGGCTCGCGCTCGGACACCGACCGGCGCAGCCGCAAGGCCAGCATCGAGCTGAGCGTCGAGGTGCCGGACCTGGAGACGCTGAGCCGCACGCTCAGCCGCCTGGAGCGCCTGACGAACGTGATCAGCGTGCGCCGCGACGCCTGAGCGGCGGGCCCGCCGGAGGCCCGGCGCCAGTCCGCACGGGTCTGCCGGCGGCGCGTGACGCTCAGCGGTTGATGGCGTGTATCGCCCGGCCGTCGACGGCCAGCGCGGCCTCGTGCACGGACTCGGACAGCGTCGGATGCGCGTGCACCGTGCGCTGTATGTCCTCGGTGCTCGCCGAGAACTCCATCGCCAGCACGAGTTCGCCGATCAGCTCCCCGGCCATGGGGCCCACGATGTGCACGCCCAGCAGCTCGTCGTCGTCGGAGGCGGAGACCATCTTGACCAGCCCGGCGGTCTGCTCCATCGCCTTGGCCCGGCCGTTCGCGGCGAACTGGAAGGAGCCGGTCTTGTACGGGCGCCCGCTCTCCTTCACCTCGGCCTCGGTCCTGCCCACCCACGCCACCTCTGGCGCGGTGTAGATCACCGACGGGATCGCGTTGTAGTTCACCTCGGCGACCTTGCCGGCGATCAGGTCCGCCGCCATGACGCCCTCCTCGGTGGCCTTGTGCGCCAGCATCGGACCGCGCACGCAGTCGCCGACCGCGTAGATGCCGGAGACACCGGTGCGGCATTCCTCGTCCACCTTGACGAACCCCTTCTCGTCCAGTTCCACGCCGGTGTCGTCGGCCAGCAGGCCCTCCGTGTACGGCCGGCGGCCGACCGAGACGATCACCTTGTCGAACTCCAGCCGCTGCTCCTCGCCCTTCTCCTCGAACACGAGGGTGACGCCGCTCTTGCCGGACTCCGTGCCGGTCACCTTCGTGCCCAGGCGGATATCCAGGCCCTGCTTCTTGAACTGGCGCTGCGCCGCCTTGGCGATGTCGTGGTCCGCCATCCAGAGAAAGTCCTCCATGGCCTCCAGCATCACCACCTCGGCCCCCAGCCGGCTCCACACGCTGCCGAGCTCGAGGCCGATGACGCCGGCGCCGATGACGCCGAGGCGCTTCGGCACGCTCTCGAATTCCAGCGCACCCCAGGAGTCGACGATGGTCTCGCCGTCGAAGGGCACGGCGCCGAGCTCCACCGGCGCGGAGCCGCTGGCGAGAACGACGTGGTCGGCCTCCAGCGTCTGCGTGTCGCCGCCGTCCTTCGGCGTGAACTCCACCTTGCGGCCGGCCAGCAGCTTGCCGTGGCCCACCAGGCCGGTGACCTTGTTCGACTTGAACAGCGCGCCGATGCCGCCGGTGAGCTGCTGCACGATGCCGGCCTTGCGCTTCTGCATTGCGGCCAGATCCAGCTTCAGCTTGCCCGTGCCGATGCCGTGGGCGGCGAACTCGTGCTCCGCCCGGTGCCAGAGTTCGGAGGACTCCAGCAGCGCCTTGGACGGTATGCAGCCCGCATTCAGGCAGGTGCCGCCGAAGGCGTGACTGCCGTCGTAGTTCTCCCACGCGTCGATGCAGGCCACGTTCATGCCGTTCTGTGCGGCGCGGATGGCCGCCGGATAGCCGCCGGGTCCGCCGCCGATCACGATTACGTCGTACTTTTTACTCATTCCCTGTCCTGATTGTCTCTTGTGTCGGTCCGCCGCGGCAGACGCCGGTTCAGACCTGCAGCAGCACGCGCGCCGGATCCTCCAGCGACTGCTTGATGCTGACGAGGAACTGCACGGCCTCGCGGCCGTCGATGATGCGGTGGTCGTAGGTCAGGGCCAGATACATCATCGGCCGGATCTCCACCTTGCCGTCCACGGCCATCGGCCGCTCCTGGATGGCATGCATGCCGAGTATGGCGCTCTGCGGCGGGTTGAGTATGGGCGTCGACATCATGGAGCCGAAGATGCCGCCGTTGGTGATGGTGAACGTGCCGCCGGTCAGGTCGTCGATGCCGATGTTGCCTTCCCGGGCCCGCTTGCCATAGTCGTTGATGGCCTTCTCGATGTCGGCCAGGCTCATCCGGCCCGCGTCCCGCAGGACCGGCACCAGCAGGCCGCGATCGGTGGAGACCGCGATGCCGATGTCCTGGTAGTCGTGGTAGATGATGTCCTTGTCTTCCACGGAGGCGTTGACCACCGGGAACTTCCTGAGCG
>CAYQZN010000227.1:0-4667 GCA_964421805.1 uncultured Woeseiaceae bacterium | reverse complement strand
CGCCGCCCTCGTCCGGGATCAGGAAGCCGAAGCCGTCCGGATGCGCCTGGACCACGCCGGGCACCAGCTGCAGCCGCTCGGTCAGGCAGTATTCCTGACTGCGGTTCAGGATCAGCTGCCCGCCGGTGATCATGCGCTTCAGCCGCTCGCCGAGGGCCCGGCGATGCTTGCTCTCGGTGAGTCCGAAGGCCTCGGAAATCTGGTCGAAGTGCAGCGGCCGGCCCTTCGACTCCAGCGTGTCGAGAATCTGCCGCCGGTCCGGTACCGGATGCTGGTAGGTCTTCGTCTCCTGGCCGTTCTGGCCGCTCTTGCGGCGGCGTCCGCCGCCCTGTCTGTTCCTGTTCCGTTTAGCCAAAATCGTTCCTTGTTCTGAAATCGGGCGCGATTGACAAGGGTATCGCCCTTGAGTAGAGTCTCGCGCCTCCGTCGGGGCGCATTCTACGCGCTCCGCGCCTGCCCAGGTGGCGGAATTGGTAGACGCGCTAGCTTCAGGTGCTAGTGGGGGCAACCCCGTGGAGGTTCAAGTCCTCTCCTGGGCACCACTCCAGGCCATCCTCCGCACGCGCCCTGCATTCAGCGCGCCGGCCACTCCTTCGGCACCATCACCGGCCGCTCCAGCCAGCGCTCGAATCGGGTCTGTAACTCCGGCAGATGCTCGGCCCACCAGGACGCGTCCGTCTGGAACATCTGCGGCAGGTTGTCGGGACCGGTCGGCAGGTTGACCTTCACCGCCGGCTCGAGCAGACCCAGCGACGAGCGGCGCAGCGGTCCGTAGGGGATGTAGCGGGCCTGGGCCGCAAGGCTTTGAGTGGAGGTCGCGAAGCGCAGGAAACTGAGCGCCGCCTCCAGGTTCTCGGTGTGTTTCGGGATTGCCCAGACGTCGATATAGCGCGCGTGGTGATCCCACAGGATCGAGAAAGGCTCGCCCCGCTGCGCCGCGCTGTGGATGCGCCCGTTGTACGCACTGGTCATGACCACGCGGCCGGTCTCGAGCAGTCGCACCGCCTCCTCGCCGAGGCTCCACCACTCGATGTGGGGCTTGAGCTTCGTGAGCATCGCGAAGGCCCGGTCGACGCCGTCCTCGGTCGCCAGCACCTCGTAGACGCGTTCCGGCGCCACGCCGTCGGCGATCAGCGCCCATTCCAGATTCGTCTGCGGCGTCCGCCGCAGCCCACGGCGGCCCGGGAATCGGCCCAGATCGAAGAAATCCTCGATGCGTTGCGGCGCCCGCTCGATGCGGCTGTGGTCCCAGGCCACCACGGTCGAGCCCGCCAGGTTGCCGACGCCGCAGCGCATCAGCGCTCCGGGCAGGAAATCGTCCGCGGCGGCGGTCCCGTCGGGCGCCGGCGGCAGGGTGGCGAAGTCGATCTCGACCAGCAGGTCGTCGTCGCAGGCGCGGATCGCGTCGTAGAGTTGCAGGTCCACGATGTCCCATTTCACGTTCCAGGCGCGCACCTGGGAGCGTATCTCCTCGATGCCGCCCGCGTAGTCGACCATCTCGACGTCGATGCCGGTCTCCTGCTCGAAGTCCCGCACGAAGCCCAGGATCTGGCTGCGCGTATAGGCACCGCCCCAGGAGACGACCGTCAGTTCGTCGTCGGCGGCCGCAGTCAGCGCGGGTGCCCACGCGGTGAGCAGCGCAGCCGCAAGACCCGCCAGAACCGGCCGGCGGAGCGTGCGGAGCGATGCGCTCCGCTTACCAGTAATAACCCACATTGATGTTGAACCTCGTGTCCCAGCCGGTCTCGCCGCCGCCGGCGAGGGATCCGTCACCGAAAAAGATCATGTTCTCGGCCCGGATCAGGTCGAGATATACGTACAGGGGCCCTACGCCCACCAGGCAGCCCGTGGTGTTGAGCCGGGAGTCCTCGAAGCGGTCGTCGTCCTTCACCACGATACTGTAGTCGTTGTAGCAGGTGAGCTGGTCGACGGCGGCCCAGGGCACCGGCAGGTTGTAGGCGACGTTGGCCACCAGCACCGAGGCGCGGGAGGCCACGTCGTAGGAAGAACCGAAGCCGCCGAGACGGATCGTGTCGTCGGGGACGCCCGGCGGGTTCTCAGGCGAATAGCCGTAGCGTGCGGCCTGCAGCTGCAGGTTCCAGCGTCCGCAGCGGGTATCCACGTGCCCGGCGCCGGCCCAGTGGCTGCCACTCCTGTCCGTCTGCGCGTTGTAGATCTCCCCGAACTGCGCCGACAGACCCACCTCGTGGCTGCAGGAGGTGCCGGCGCCGAAGGTATAGGCGGCGCGCAGATTGCCCTGGTTGGCTTCCTCGTTGGCGCTGTCGCCCGCGGAGACCACGTCCAGGGAATAGCGGTCGAGGTCGGCCGGGTTGCTCAGTTCGCCGTTCTTGAAAAAGGCGGCCTGCCACTCCCAGGCACCGTCCGTCCGTCGATACTTCACGCCCAGGTCGTAGTCGTCGGACAGTCCCAGGTAGTAAGGCGCGCCGAACCAGAAGTTGTGCGCGGCATAGGGCAGTAACCCGAACGGTACCCGGGTGATGCCGACCTGCAGGCGACTCTCGTCTTCGAACTCGTAGCCGACCCAGCCGTGATGGATCACCTGCATGAACGGGTAGAAACGGTACTCGGCGGAGAGCAGCAGATTTCGCAGGCTGCCGTCCGCGCTGACCCGGAACAGATCCAGTCCCGCCGCGCCGCGCTTGCTCTCGACGGTCTCGTCGAAGTCGTTCCAGAACAGGTTGAAGCGCAGGGCGCCGCCGAGGCCGATGCCGTCCTCGGGCGCCTCCGCGGCTGCCGCGTCGGCCTCAGCGAGCGCCGCGAGATCCCGTTTCTCGTCGGCGTCGGCCAGCCGCCCCCGCCCGGCACGGGCTTCCTCGAGCTGCTGCTCCAGAATCCGGACCCGCTCACGCAGACCCTCCAGCTCGGTGAGGCGCTCCTTCAGCGTCTCGAGTTCGGCCGCCAGGGCATCGACGTCGGTTCCCGCCGCCGGCTGCGCCGACGCCTGCAGCGCCATGGCCAGACAGACGACGCCCGGGAGCCATCGGCCGCGCGTCCGCCCGCCGTCAGGCGTGGGGTATCGGCAAGCGCTGCCTCTGCCGTTTGCCACGATCTTCCGCCTACCTCACCTGCTGGAGGAAATGGCTGTGCTTGCGGTACTGGGAGATCACGTCGCCGATGATCTGTTCCTTGGTGTAGCCCATCACGTCGTAATGCTGGCTGCCCTCGAGCAGATGAACCTCCGCGCCGAAGTAGTGCCGGGATCCGGCGCCCTTGCGCTCCCGGGTCTCGGCCAGCGTGTAGGAAGGCGCCGTATACGCCTGCGGCCGGACCGCATAGAGGAACTCCCGCTCCTCGCCGTGCCGGACCGCCAGCGCGGCCTCTTCGTCGTCGACGGTCACGTCGACGTCGTAACCCGCGTCCCGGAGCTCTTCGGCCACCTCGGCGAGCGCCGGATGGATGGTCGTGCGCAGGAAGCGCGCCACCTGCTCGCGTTTCGGCATACGGATGATCGAGCGCAGGTGCTGACGCCAGGGGATGGCGGCCTCGCGGATCTGGATGCCGACGGACATGTCCTGGCTGATCTGCCGCATCCGCTCCAGTCTGAGACTCTGCAGCAGGCCGTAGCAGACCACCAGCATGATGAACGTGAACGGCAGCGCCGCCGTGATGGAGGCCGTCTGCAGGGCCGTGAGCCCGCCGGCCAGCAGCAGGGCGGCCGCCACCACGCCCTCGAGCAGCGCCCAGAACGTGCGCTGCCAGACCGGATTGTCGTCGGAGCCTCCCGACGTGATGATGTCGATTACCAGCGAGCCGGAGTCCGACGAGGTCACGAAGAACGTCACCACGAGCACGGTGGCGATCAGCGAGGCGATCAGGGAGAACGGGAAGTACTCGAAAAACCGGAACAGTGCCGTGGGCAGATTCTCCTGCACTGCGGCGCTGAGGGCGCCGGAGGCCGCCCCGAGATCGAGTTCCATCGCCGAGTTGCCGAAGAAGCTCAGCCAGATGAAAGTGAAGCCGACGGGCACGAACAGCACGCCCACCACGAACTCCCGGATGGTGCGCCCGCGGGAGACCCGCGCGATGAACATGCCGACGAAGGGCGACCAGGCGATCCACCAGGACCAGTAGAACAGCGTCCACCCGCCGATCCACTCGTTGGGCTCGTAGGCGTAGAGCGTGAATGTCTTGTCCACCACTTCACTGAGATAGGCGCCGGTGTTCTGCACCGCCACCGTCAGCAGGAACGCGGTGGGTCCGGCGACGAGCACGAAGACGAGCAGGATCAGCGCGAGCAGGAGGTTCCATTCGCTGAGGCGCTTGATGCCGGCATCGAGGCCGGCGACGACGGAAACCGTGGCCATCAGCGTGATCACGGTGATCAGGAGCATCTGCACCGGGACACTCTCCGGCACGTCGAACAGGTACGCCAGCCCGGCATTGACCTGCAGCACGCCGAGCCCCAGTGAAGTGGCCACGCCGAACATCGTGCCCAGAACGGCGAAGATATCGGCCGCGTGACCGATCGGGCCATGGATGCGCTCGCCGATGAGCGGATACAGCGCGGAGCGCACGGTCAGCGGCAGACCGTGGCGGAACGAGTAGTAGGCCAGCGCCAGTCCGATCACCGCGTAGATGGCCCACGCGTGTATGCCCCAGTGGAAGAAGGTGATCTTCATCGCCTCGCGGGCCGCTTCCACCGTGCC
>CAYQZN010000226.1:0-4729 GCA_964421805.1 uncultured Woeseiaceae bacterium | reverse complement strand
GCACCGGGATGCGGATGGTGCGGGCCTGGTCCGCGATGGAGCGGGTGATGGCCTGCCGGATCCACCAGGTGGCGTAGGTCGAGAACTTGTAGCCGCGGCGGTATTCGAACTTGTCGACCGCCTTCATGAGGCCGATGTTGCCTTCCTGGATCAGGTCGAGGAATTGCAGGCCCCGGTTGGTGTACTTCTTGGCGATGGAGATCACCAGACGCAGGTTGGCCTCGACCATCTCCTTCTTCGCCCGCCGTGCCCGCGCCTCGCCAATGGACATGGCCCGGTTGATCTCCTTGATCTGGGCGATCGAGAGCCCGGTCTCCTCCTCCACCTGCACCAGCTTGCGCTGGGCGCGCACAATGTCCTCCTTCAGCTTCGACAGCGTCGAGGAGTGCTTGCGCTTGGCGCGGATGTGCTTCTCCACCCACTTGAGGTTGGTCTCGTTCTTCGGGAAGCTCGCGATGAAGTCCTTGCGCGGCATGCCGGCCTGGCGGACGCAGATCTGCATCACCGCCCTTTCCTGGGAGCGGATCGTCTGGACCGTGTCGCGCAGGATGGTGATCATCGCGTCGAACAGCTTCGGCGAGAGCTTCAGCTCCATCAGTTCGCCGGTCAGCTCGTCCCGGGCCTTCTTCGTCTTCTTGTCGCGGCTGCCGTACTTGTCCAGCGCCGTCATCACCTTGATGTGCAGCTTCTGGAGCTTCTTCAGGCGCTTGGCCACTTCCTCGGGATCGGGCGGCGCGTTCGGGTCTTCGTCGTCGTCGCTGCGCTGTCCCGGCGTGGGGATCTCGTCCGGCTCGTTCGGGTCGATGAATCCCACCACCAGGTCCTGCATCCGCGCATTGCCTTCCTGGACGGCCGCGAAGACGTCCAGGATGAACTGCACGCTCGGCGGGAAATGCGACAGCGAGGCCTTGACCTGGTCCAGGCCTTCCTCGATGCGCTTGGCGATCTGGATCTCGCCCTCCCGGGTGAGCAGCTCCACCGTGCCCATCTCACGCATGTACATGCGCACGGGGTCGGTGGTGCGGCCGAACTCGCTGTCGACCGAGGCCAGCGCGTCTGCCGCCTCCTCGGTGTCGTCGTCGTCGTTGGAGACGGCGGCGTCCGACAGCAGCAGAGACTCGGCATCCGGCGCCTTCTCGTGCACCGTGATACCCATGTCGTTGATCATATTAACGATATCCTCGATCTGTTCCGGATCGACGATGTCGTTCGGGAGGTGATCGTTCACCTCCGCGTAGGTCAGATAACCCTGCTCCTTGCCCCGCGCGATCAGCAGTTTGAGCTGAGACTGCTTATCGTTCGGGATCGCGGACGCGCTGTTGCGTTTTTCGCTCACAAACAGAACCTCTGTGCGTGGGTTGGGCAAACGGCTAACTATACTGAATTTTCCGTGATATTTCCATCACCGGACGCCGGATGCGCGGGTCGGGAGAGCAGCTGGCGCAGCTCTTCCCGCTCTTCGGCCGAGAGTTCGCCGCTGCGGCCTTTCTCTCGCAGGAATTCCACCCGGTCGTGCCGGGCGGCCTGGACCAGCTGCCGGATGCAGCCCTCGAGTTCGGCCGCCGCATCGAAATCCGCGTGACCGGGGGTCTCGGCGGCGGCCAGTGCCGCCAGGTGCCGGCCGTGGGGGCGGTGCCGCCAGCGTTCCAGAATGCCTGCGGTATTCATATGAGGTTCGGCCTGCAGCGTTTCAAGGAGTTCCACCAGCAGGTCGGCGCCGGGGCGGTCCAGGCCGGCCAGGCGCTCCACGTCCACCGCCACGGCCGCCGCGGGCTGGTGCAGCAGCAGGGTGATGGCCCGCCGCACCAGGGTAGGCCGGCCGGTCTGGACCCGGGGCCGGGCGGGCCGACGCGGTTCCGCCGTCTTCTCCTCGGGGGCCTCCATCATGCCGGCCAGCCGCTGGCCGGACAGGCCCACCGTCTCGCCGAGGCGCTCGAGCAGCAGCTCCCGGTAGATGCCCGCGGGAATCTTGGCCACCAGCGGGCGCGCGAGCTCGGCCAGCCGCGCGCGGCCGTCCACGGACCCGAGGTCGACCTGGCCGGCCAGCTCGCCGACCAGGAAATCCGACAGCGGCATCCCGTCGTCCAGAGCCGCCTCGAAGGCGGCGCCGCCGCGGCCGGAGACGAGGGAGTCCGGATCCTCGCCCTCGGGCAGGAAGGCGAAGTAGATCTGGCGGCCCTCGCGCACCTGGGGCAGCGCGTTCTCCAGGGCGCGCCAGGCGGCGGCGCGGCCGGCCCGGTCGCCGTCGAAGCAGAAGCAGACGGCGTCGGTGAGCCGGAACAGCCGCGAGAGGTGATCGGCGGTGGTGGCCGTGCCGAGGGTCGCGACCGCATAGCCGATGCCGTGGCGGGCGAGGGCGACCACGTCCATGTAGCCTTCCACCACCACCAGGCGCTTGATGTCCCGCAGGCGCTTCTTCGCCTCGTAGAGGCCGTAGAGTTCCCGGCCCTTGTGGAACAGCACGGTCTCGGGCGAGTTCAGGTACTTTGGCTCCTCGTCGCCGAGCACCCGCCCGCCGAAACCGATGGTGCGGCCGCGCGAATCGCGGATGGGGAACATGACGCGATGGCGGAAGCGGTCGTAGTAGCCGCCGTTGTCGCGCCGGATCACCAGCCCGGCGGCGTGCAGCCGCTCCACGCCTTCGTCGTCGGTGCCGAAGCGCTTCAGCACGTGGTCCCAGCCTGCCGGTGCGAAACCGATGCGGTAGGCCCTGGCCGTGGTGCCGTCGATGCCCCGCTGCTTCAGATAGGCCACCGCCTCGTCGCTGTCGCGCAGGCAGTCGATGTAATACTGCTCCACGGCGGCGGTCAGCTCCAGCAACCGGTCCAGCTTGCGCGTGGGCCGGGAATCAACCTCCCGCGGCACTTCCAGCCCCATCAGCCCCGCCAGTTCCTCGATGGCTTCCGGGAAGCCGAGGTGGTCGTGCTCCATCAGAAAGCCGATGGCGGTGCCGTGGGCGCCGCAACCGAAGCAGTGATAGAAGCCCTTGTCCGGGCTGACGGTGAAAGACGGCGTCTTCTCGCCGTGGAAGGGGCACAGCGCCTTGTACTCCCGGCCGGCCTTCTTCAGCTGGATACGGGTGCCCAGCACCTCGGCGATGTCCGCACGGGCAATGAGATCGTCGATGAATTCCTGGGGGATGCGGCCGCTCATATTGCCCTCATCCGGAGCTTCCGGCGTGCCCGGCACAGGATAGCCGGCGTGCGGCGCGGACGCGAATGCGCGGTGCGGATGGCGTCAGCCGGCGAGCTTCGCCTTGACCTTCGCGCTGACGGCGCCCATATCGGCCCGCCCCTGGGCTTCGGTCTTGATCCGGGCCATGACCTTGCCCATGTCACGCAGCGACTCGGCGCCGGTATCGGCAATGGCGGCGTCGATGAGTGCCGCGAGTTCGTCGTCGGAGAGCGGCTCGGGGAGATACTCCGCCAGCACGCCGATCTCGTAGTTCTCTTTTCCGGCGAGGTCCGCGCGGCCGCCGGCCTCGTACTGGCTCACCGACTCCCTGCGCTGCTTGACCATCTTCTCGATGACCGCGAGCACGTCGGCGTCGGTGAGTTCCTTGCGCTCGTCCACCTCCCGCTGCTGCACGGCGGCGAGCGTCATGCGAATCACCCCGAGGCGGTCTTTCTCGCCCGCCTTCATGGCCGTCTTCATGTCGGCCGTGATCCGGTCTTTCAGAGGCATGGCTCGGTGGCTCGTGACCCCGTCACCAGGACGGCCGGGGCGGCGGCGCTCAGTACAGCCGCTTGCGGCGGTTCTGCTCGCGGGAGATCCGCTTCATGTGGCGCTTCACGGCGGCCGCCTTCTTGCGCTTGCGCTCCTGGGTGGGCTTCTCGTAGAACTCGCGGCGGCGCAGTTCCGTCAGCACGCCCGCCTTCTCGCAGGCACGCTTGAAACGCCGCAGGGCGGCGTCGAAATATTCGTTCTCTCTGACTTTAACGCTCGGCATAGGTTTTCCGGTCTATCTGCTCTCGAGTCGGGTCTGCCGCGCGGCATCGGGCCGGCAGGACGCTCGTACTATTCGTTGGACAAATCCGCCGCAGCGGACAAAGACCGCCAATTTTACGGCCGGTTCCTCGCGAATGCAAAAGCCTTTTGTCCTTTTCCTGGGGTATTATCCGCCCGCTATGCTGGTACTGGGCATCGAAACGAGCTGCGACGAGACCGGGGTGGCCCTGTACGACACCGAGGCCGGGCTCCTGGAGCACCGTCTCCACAGCCAGGTGGACCTGCACGCGCGCTACGGCGGCGTGGTGCCCGAGCTGGCTTCCCGGGACCACTCCAGGCGCCTGGTGGCGCTGGTGGAAGAGGTGATGGCCGATGCGGGCATGGAGACCGGCGACCTGGACGGGATCGCCTACACCGCCGGCCCCGGCCTCATCGGCGCGCTGATGGTGGGGGCGACTTTCGCGGCCAGCTATGCCACTGCCGCCGGCCTGCCCGCCGTCCCCGTGCATCATATGGAAGCCCATCTGCTGGCGCCGCTGCTGGAACCGGAGCCGCCGGAGTTTCCGTTCGTCGCGCTGCTGGTGTCCGGCGGCCACACCCTGCTGGTGGACGTGGCCGGCATCGGCCGCTACACGGTGCTCGGCACCACCCTCGACGATGCGGCCGGCGAAGCGTTCGACAAGACCGCGAAGCTGCTCGAGCTCGGCTACCCGGGCGGTCCCGCCCTGGCTGCCCTGGCGGAGCGGGGCGATCCGGCGGCATTCGCATTCCCCCGTCCGCT
>CAYQZN010000225.1:0-4740 GCA_964421805.1 uncultured Woeseiaceae bacterium | reverse complement strand
TGGAGAGCGACGACGACGCGCCCATCATCCGGCTGATCAACGCCGTGCTGACCGAGGCGGTCAAGGAGAACGCCTCCGACATCCACGTGGAGCCCTACGAGAACCGGCTCGTCATCCGCTTCCGCGTGGACGGCGTGCTGCGCGAGGTACTGGAGACCCGGCGCGCGGTGGCCCCGCTGATCACCTCGCGCATCAAGGTCATGTCGAGACTCGACATCGCCGAGAAGCGCCTGCCCCAGGACGGCCGTATCTCGCTGCGCATCGCCGGGCGCGCCGTCGACGTGCGCGTCTCCACCATCCCGTCCGGGCACGGCGAGCGGGTGGTGCTGCGTCTGCTGGACAAGCAGGCGGGACGCCTGGATCTCAATTCGCTGGGCATGGACCAGGCCTCCCAGCGCACCATGGACGAACTCATCCACAAGCCGCACGGCATCCTGCTGGTCACCGGCCCCACCGGCTCGGGCAAGACCACCACGCTGTATGCGGCACTGGAGCGCATCAACGACAACAGCCGCAACATCATGACGGTGGAGGACCCGATCGAGTACTACATCGACGGCATCGGCCAGACCCAGGTGAATACCAAGGTGGAGATGACCTTCGCCCGGGGTCTGCGCGCCATCCTGCGCCAGGATCCGGACGTGGTGATGGTCGGCGAGATCCGTGACCTGGAGACGGCCGAGATCGCCGTGCAGGCATCGCTGACCGGCCACCTCGTGCTCTCGACCCTGCACACCAACACGGCCGTGGGCGCGGTGACCCGCCTGCGCGACATGGGCGTGGAGCCATTCCTGCTGTCCTCCAGCCTCATCGGCGTGCTGGCCCAGCGTCTGGTGCGCGTGCTCGACGACGATACCAAGGTGCCCTACACCGCCCGGGAGTACGAATGCCGGGTGCTCAAGGCCGACCCCGACAACCCGCCGACCATCTACCGGGCCGGCGACGTGGAGGACGGGGGTTTCCGTGGCCGCACCGGCATCTACGAACTGGTGCCCGTGGACGATCACATGCGCACGATGATCCACGACGGTGCCGGCGAACACGAGCTGGAGAAATACGCCCGTAATCTCAGCCCGAGCATCCGCGACGACGGTCGCACCAAGGTCCTCTCCGGCGTGACCACCCTGGAGGAGGTACTCCGGGTCACGCGGGCCGACTGAACCCGCCCGGGACCGGCCACGTGGGAGCTTTCGAATACGTCGCGCTCGACAGCGCCGGCAAGGAAAAGAAAGGCGTCCTGGAGGGCGACACTGCCCGGCAGGTCCGCCAGCTCCTGCGCGAGCGCGCGCTCGTGCCCCTCGAGGTCTCCGAGGTGGCCGAGAAGGAATCCGCGCGGCAGTTGTCCGTGGGGCTGCGGCGCGGCTTCTCCGCCACCGAGCTCGCGCTGGTCACCCGCCAGCTCGCCACCCTCGTGAATTCCGGCATGCCGCTGGAGGAGACGCTGCAGGCCGTGGCCCAGCAGACGGAGAAGCCGCGCACCCAGAGCATCCTGCTGGGGGTTCGCGCCCGGGTCATGGAAGGCCATACGCTCGCCGACGGGCTGGAGGAGTTCCCGCAGGCGTTCCCCGAGATCTACCGCGCCACGGTCTCGGCGGGGGAGCAGTCCGGCCATCTGGACGCCGTCCTCGAACGGCTGGCGGACTATACGGAGACCCGCCAGGCCCTGCGCCAGCGCATCACCAACGCACTGGTCTACCCCATCGTGCTCGTGCTGATGTCGCTGGGCATCATCGCCTTCATGCTCTCCTACGTGGTGCCCCAGGTGGTCGGCGTCTTCGAGACCACCGGCGCCGAGCTGCCGATACTCACCCGGCTGCTCATCGGCATCAGCGACTTCCTGAGGGAATGGTGGTGGCTGCTCATCGCCGCGATCGCCGCCGTCGCCTTCGGCATGTGGCGATTGCTGAAAATCGAGGGCCCCCGCCGGCGCTATCACCGGCTGCTGCTGCGCCTGCCTCTGATCGGCCGCATCACCCGGGGCGTCAACACCGCGCGGTTCACCCGCACGCTGAGCATCCTCGCCGGCAGCGGCGTGCCCGTGCTGGAAGCATTGAAGATCTCCGCCGAGGTGATCATGAACGTGCCCATGCGCGAGGCGGTGCAGGAGGCCTCGCTCAGGGTGCGCGAGGGCGGCGCCATCTCCCGCTCGCTCGCGGCAAGCCGCCTGTTCCCGCCCATGACCATCCATCTCATCTCCAGCGGCGAGTCCAGCGGGCAGCTGGAACAGATGCTCGGCCGCGCCGCCGACAACCAGGAGCGGGAGATGGACGGACTCATCACGACCATGATGGGGATCATGGAGCCGCTGCTGATCGTCTTCATGGGCGGCGTGGTGCTCACCATCGTGCTGGCCATCCTGCTGCCGATCTTCCAGATAAACAACCTCATCCAGTAACTGAATTCCCGCATAAATACAGAAACTTACGAGTTTTGTAAAAACTGTGGCCCACCCTGTTGCGCTGGCACCCCCATTCGGGATATACATGCGCCGAACGTGACATAAACTCTCTGACACGAGCCGGTGCGGGGCGCTCCCATGGACGAGACGTTGATGCAGTTGGAACGGGAAGATCCACTCGACGTGGACGACGAATTCGAGGATGAGGATATGGAGGATGCGGATCTGTCCGCAGAAGACGATGCTGACGACGATAACGTCGGGGAGTTATCCGTCGAGATCAACGTCGAGCAGCTGGTGGCCGAGATCGAGGGCTCGCAGTCCGGCGGCACCGGCAGCTTCGCGGCGCGTCGCCGGCTGGAGGAATTGATGGAGCAGAAGCGCTTCGAGCGCGCGCTGCGCGACATGGACGACTGGGACTTCGACGACTGACAGCGACATCGAGGCCGATAATCCGCAGACCGGTCAGTGGAAGTCACGCGAGCGCACGGCCAGAGTCCCCAGCAAACCGTTGTGCTCCGTCAACCGCCTGGCGATGACGTGGATCACCTCCCCCTCTACCTGTACCTCACCTTCCACTCCCATCAGACGCGCCGATAGCAGGGCCCGCCGCTGCGCCTCGGCGGTCGCCTTCCACACCACCAGATTGATCTGACCGGTCTCGTCCTCGAGGGTGACGAACGTGACCCCGCTCGCGCTGCCCGGCCGCTGACGGGTCACCACCAGCCCTGCCACACGTACCCGCTTCCCGTGCCCGGCCGCCGGCAATTCCTCCGCGCTGATGTAGCGCCGACGGCGGAAACGCTCCCTGAGCAGTGCCATCGGGTGGCGTCCGAGGGTCAGGCCGAGGCTCTCATAGTCGGCGCGGACCTCCTGCCCCTCGGCCGGTCGGGCCAGGAGGGGCAACGCCTCGTAACGGGTCATCGACCGGAACAGCCCCTCCGGAGCCTCCACGCCGGCCACGTCCCAGCGGGCCCGGAAGCGATGGCCGGCGAGCGTGGCCAGCGCGCCGGCCGCGGCCAGGGCGGACAGGGCCGCGCGGTCCAGGTCCGCCCGCTCGGCGAGATCCTGCACCGAAGCGAACCGGCCGCCGCTCTCCCGCGCCGCCACCAGGGACTGTGCCGCCGCCGCGGCGAGCCCCTTGACCCGGTCGAATCCCAGCCGCACGGCGGCCGTGCCGTCGTCGCGCCGCTCCAGCGATGACTCCTCCCGGCTCGCGTTAACGTCCACCGGGCGCACCTCCACGCCGTGGCGCACGGCGTCCTGCACCAGCTGGGACGGCGCATAGAAACCCATGGGCTGGCTGTTCAGCAGCGCGCACAGGAAGGCCGCCGGCTCGTGGCATTTCAGCCAGGCCGAGACGTAGACCAGCAGCGCGAAACTCGCCGAGTGGGACTCCGGGAAGCCGTACTCGCCGAATCCCTGTATCTGGTTGAAGATCTGTTCGGCGAATTGCTCGCCGTAGCCCCGCTCGCGCATGCCGGCCTTCAGCTTGTCCTCGAAGGGGCCGAGCCCGCCGCGGCGCTTCCAGGCGGCCATCGCCCGGCGCAGCCGGTCCGCCTCGCCCGGCGTGAAACCCGCTGCCACCACCGCCAGCTCCATCACCTGCTCCTGGAAGATGGGCACGCCCAGGGTCCGGTCCAGCACCGCCCGGACCTCCTCGCTGGGATAGCTCACCGCTTCCTCGCCGCTGCGCCGGCGCAGATACGGGTGCACCATATCGCCCTGGATGGGGCCGGGCCGGATGATGGCCACCTCGATGACCAGGTCGTAATAGCAGCGGGGCCGCAGCCGCGGCAGCATCGCCATCTGGGCGCGGGATTCGATCTGGAACACGCCCATGGTGTCCGCGGCCGAGATCATGTCGTAGACCGCCGGGTCCTCCGCCGGTACGCCGGCCAGGTCCAGCTCCCGGCCGTCGAAGCCGCGCACGAGGTCGAAACAGCGGCGGATTGCCGTCAGCATGCCGAGGCCCAGCACGTCCACTTTCAGCAGTCCCAGCTCCTCCAGATCGTCCTTCTCCCACTGGATGACGGTGCGTCCCTCCATGGCCGCGTTCTCGACCGGCACCAGTTCCTCCAGCGGGCCGTCCGAGATGACGAAGCCCCCCACGTGCTGGGACAGATGGCGGGGGAAGCCGATGAGCTCGCGCACCAGCGTGAGCAGCCGGCGCATGACCGGGCTGGCCGGATCGAGGCCGGCCTCGCGGACCCGCTCGGGGTCGACGTGGCTGCCGTCCCACCACTGCATCGCGCGCGCCAGCCGGTCGGTCTGCAGCGAGGAGAGCCCGAGCGCCTTGCCCACGTCGCGCATCGCGCTCCGCGGCCGGTAGGTGATCACCG
>CAYQZN010000224.1:0-4761 GCA_964421805.1 uncultured Woeseiaceae bacterium | reverse complement strand
GGCCTCGTAGGCACCGATGTTGCCCTGGTGATCGCGCGGCGAGGCGTTCCAGGTGGACGGGACCACGCACTGGTAGTTCTCGATCTTGGCGTCCTTGATGTGGATCCAGTGACCCAGCGAGCCGCGCGGCGCCTCGCCGTAACCGACCCCCTTGGCATCCTCCGGCCAGGTCTCCGGCTCCCATTTGGTCATGTTCGCCGTCGCGCTGTCGCCCGCCTTGATGTTAGCCATCATCTCGTCGAAGACAGTGCGCATCTTGTGGGCCGCCCAGGAGGTCTCGAGCCCGCGTGCCGCGGTACGTCCGAGGGTCGAGAACAAAGCGGTGACCGGCAGGTCCAGGTCGCTCAGCAGGCCGTCCACCTGTTCCGTGATCTCCTCATTGCCGCGTGCGTAAGCCACGATGTAGCGGGCCAGCGGGCCGACCTCCATCGCGTTGCCGCGCCAGCGCGGCGCCTTCAGCCAGGAGTACTTGGCGTTCTCGTCGTGAGCCTCGATCTTCGTCTTCGTACCCTTGGCATTCGGACCGAGCTCAAACTTCGGCTCGGTGATGCCGTCCCAGGGATGGAGCCCTGCGTTGGGGTCGCCCGGGTAGTCGTACCAGGAGTGGGTGACGAATTCCTGCACCTGCTCCGGATCCCTCGGGTCGACGTCGTATACCGTCGACAGGTCGCCATTCAGGATCGCGCCCTGCGGGAGCATGAAGCTGTCGTTGTCGAACTGGTTCGCGAAGCGGGGGAAGTCCCCGTAGGACATCACGTTCTTGCTAGACAGGCCCCCGCCGAAACCCCAGTCCTTGTAGAAGGAGGCGATCGCCTTCAGGTCGGGGATGTAGACCTGATCCACGAACTGGATGGACTGGGTGATGATGTCGGACACCAGGTTCATCCAGTACATGTTGAGCGCACCGACGCCACCCGTATCGTTCATGTTGATCGAGCAGGGAGCACCGCCAACCAGCCAGTTCGGATGCGGGTTACGGCCGCCGAAGACCGTGTGGATCTTTACGATCTCCTTCTGGAAGTCCAGTGCCTCCAGATAGTGCGTCACCGCCATCAGGTTCGCCTCCGGCGGCAGCTTGTAGGCCGGGCTGCCCCAGTAGGCGTTGGAGAAGATACCCAGCTGGCCGGATTCGACGAAGCGTTTCAGCTTGTTCTGCACGTCGCTGAAGTAGCCCGGCGAGGACTTCGGCCAGTTGCTGATGGACTGCTGCAGCTGGGAGGTGGCCTTCGGATCGGCGCTGAGCGCGCTGACCACGTCCACCCAGTCCAGGGCATGCAGGTGATAGAAGTGCACGAGATGGTCCTGGGTGTACTGCGCCAGCATCATCAGGTTCCTGATGTGGTTGGCGTTGGCCGGGATCTCGATGCCCAGGGCGTCCTCGACGGTGCGCACGGACTGGATGGCGTGCACACCGGTGCACACGCCGCAGATGCGCTCGACGAAGGCCCAGGCGTCGCGGGGATCGCGGCCTTTAAGGATCACTTCCAGTCCGCGCCACATGTTGCCCGTGGAGACCGCATTCTGGATGACGTTGTTCTCGTCGACGTTGACCTCGATGCGCAGGTGGCCCTCGATCCGGGTGACGGGGTCCACGACCACGCGCTGACCGCTGTCGTCAAGGTTGAAGCCATTCGGCGTGGTGATACTAGCCATTACTGGTCTCCTCAGGCTGTTTGCGCGTCATGTGGCTGATGGCGGAGCCGGCCGCGTGGGCCGCAACGCCAATCGCCGCTGCACCGGCGAGCACGCCGCCGATCTGATCGGCTGTGGCCTCGGCTCCGCGCGGGGAGACGTCCAGCTTGCCGATCGCACTGTAGAAGCTGCCCTTGTCCCAGAAATCGTCTTCGGCGCAGCCGAGGCAGCCATGGCCCGACTTCACCGGCCAGGACAGGCCGTCGTTCCACTCCACGGTGGAGCAGGCGTTGTACGTGGTCGGGCCCTTGCAGCCGACCTTGTACAGGCAGTAACCCTTCTTCGCGCCCTCATCATCGAACTTCTCGACGAACTGGCCGGCGTCGAAGTGCGGGCGCCGGTAGCATTTGTCGTGCAGGCGCTGGCCGTAGAACATCTTCGGCCGACCCTGGCGGTCCAGTTCGGGCAACTCGTCGAAGGCGATCATGTAGGTCAGCACGCCCGTCATCACCTCGGCGATCGGCGGGCAACCCGGCACCTTCACGATGGGCTTGTCCTTGATCACCTTGTGGATCGGGACGGCGCGGGTCGGGTTCGGCTTGGCGGCCTGCACGCAACCCCAGGAAGCACAGGAGCCCCACGCGACGATCGCCTTGCAGTGAGCGGCCATGTGGCGAAGTTTCTCGACGTAGGGGATGCCGGCCTGCATGCAGTAGACGCCGTCCTCGTTCAGCGGCGGATTGCCCTCGCAGGCGAGGATGTATTCGCCATCGTATTTCTCGATGGTCTGTTCCAGGATCTCCTCGGCCTGATGGCCGGCGGCCGCCATCAGCGTGTCGTCGTAGTCCAGCGAGATCATGGACAGGACCACGTCACTGGCGAGCGGGTTGCCGGAGCGGATGAAAGACTCGGTGCAGCAAGTGCACTCCAGGCCGTGCAGCCAGATCACTGGCGTGCGTGGCTTGGTCTCGAGCGCGTACGCGATCTTGCCCGCGAACTCCGGACCGAGGCCGAGGCCGGCTGCGGTCAGGCTGCAGAACTTAAGAAAGCTGCGGCGGGTGATGCCATGCTGGCGCATGACCTCGTATAAGGTTTCTCGGGCTGCCATGGCGACGTCCTCTTCTGCTGCTATGTTCGTCGCTGAATCGACCGGCCGCAGCGCACCACCATCGAAGGGCCGCAGCACGGCTGGCCGTCACCAGCGCGGACGGGTTCGGCACGTAGCGTTCTGCTTTGTGTTTCAGGCGCTAGTCCCCCATCCGCGTCTATTGTTGGAGTACGGCCGCTTCGACTCCATACTGGTAGATACTTACGCCGGTCACGCGAAGGCGCAGCCGGCGCCGGACGGCGGGCGGCGGGCTACTTGCCGGTGCTGAGCCGGTCCGCTTTCAGCAGCTTCGCGAGGCCGCGTTCGTAGCCCTTCGGATCCATCGCGATCCGGGCCCGCACGCTGGTCGCCATCCAGTCGGTGTCCATCTCGTCGATGTTCTTGCGGATGGCCCTGACCCCGGCACGACCGATGTCGACGGGCTGCTCTTTCTGGCCCGCCACGTGGGCGGCCATGCGGGTATCCACCGAGCCGACGATCAGCGCCGTGACCTGCGTGCCCTGATCGGCCAGTTCCGCGCGCACGCCGGCCGACAGGAAGCGCGTCGCGGTCTTCGAGGGCCCGTAACCGCCCATGTTCGGGATATTCGTGAGTGCGGCCGCCGACAGCACGTTGACGATGGCGCCGCCGCCGTTCGCGGCGAGCACCGGCGCGAACGCACGGCACATGGCCAGCGTGCCGAAGTAGTTCACTTCCATCTCCTGGCGGGCGCCGCTCATGTCGTCGGCGCCGATCAGCATCCGGTTGGTGAACACGCCCGCATTGTTGACGACGATGGCGACGTCCGTACATTTCGCGGCAGCCGCCGCCACCTGGGCTTCGTCGGTGACGTCCAGGGCCACCGGCACCGCCCGGTCGCCGAATTCGTCCGCCAGATGCGCGGCCGCAGCGGGATCGCGGGCGCCCACGTAGACCCTGGCCGCTCCCGCCTCCAGCAGCGCCCGCACGAAACCCTCGCCGATGCCCCGGTTGCCGCCGGTGACGATCGCAGCCGCGCCCTCGATATCCATACTCTCTCCCCCTCTCTTGCTACTCCGAAATCGCCGCAGGCTGCCCAAACCGTGCGCGACCCGCGGCAGCCGGCGACGTTACTCGAGGACGATCACGTCCTCGCCGGGCGAGGCCGCATACAGGCGTTCCACGTCGTCCGCCCGCCGGCGCAGCGCCACGGACTGGTTCACCGTGCCCTTGTCCGACAGCTCGTGCCCGTCGATGCTCGGCGGTTCGTCCAGGAAGGCGAAACGGCGGATGCGGGTGCTGGAGCCCGGATTGGCCCGGTTGTGCGCGACCAGCGCCTGCACGATGCGCTCGCGCACGGCGGGCTCGGCGGCCAGCTCCCGGGCGCTCGCAGGCGGCTCTCCGCCCAGCACCTGCTCGACGCCCGCCCGATTGGGCCAGGCCAGGACGGCCACGTAGTCCCGATTGAGTCCGCACACCAGCAGGTCGCTCACCAGCGGCGAACAGGCCTGCACCACGGCCGCCCGCAGGTTGCCGGCGGATACCCAGGTGCCGTTGGCGAGCTTGAACTCCTCGGCCAGGCGGCCGGCGAACCTGAGGCCGCGCTCGATGTCGCCGGATTCGTTGAACTGCGCGGCGTCGCCGATCAGGAAATAGCCTTCGTCATCGAAGATCTCGGCGTTCTTCTCCGGCAGGTGCAGATAACCCGGCGTGATCATCGGCCCCTTCATTCGAATCTCGTAGCGGTCGTCCTGAGGCACCAGCTTGATGGTCAGTCCCGGCATCGGCAGGCCGATGCCCACTTCTTCCGTGTCGAAGTAGATGGCCATGCAGCCGGAGGTCGTCTCGGTCGCCCCGTAGCCGGTCGTGAAGAAGACCCGCTTGCCGGTGGTGCGCACGGCGAGCGCCTGCAGCCGGTCGTACAGCGCCTGGGGCAGACCGGCGCCACCGTACAACGCCAGCCGCAGTTTCGAGAAGAAGGTCTCGCGGAGTTCGTCGTCGCGCTCCAGCGCGTCGGCCAGCATGGCGTAGCCGGCGGGCACATTGGTGAAGAAACTGACCGG
>CAYQZN010000223.1:0-4784 GCA_964421805.1 uncultured Woeseiaceae bacterium | reverse complement strand
CGACTGAACGAGAGGCCGCAATGCTGAGAATCTCGAAGCTCACCGACTACGGAACCGTGGTGCTCGCGCACCTGGCGGACGCCGACCAGCGGCTGCAGAGCGCCAGCGAGATCGCCGCGACGACCGGGCTGGGCGCCCCCACCGTCAGCAAACTGCTGAAACAGCTCGCCCGGGCGGGCCTCGTCGCCTCCGAGCGCGGCGCGAACGGCGGCTACCGGCTGGCGCAGGCGCCGGATGACATCAGCGCGGCCCAGATCATCGACGCCCTGGAAGGTCCGCTGGCCATCACCGAATGCAGCGGCCGGGAATCGAGCTGCGAACTGGAGGAGAACTGCAGCGTGGGCGGCTCCTGGCAGCAGATCAACCTGCAGATCCGCCGGGCGCTCGCGGGCATCAGCCTCACCGAACTGCAGCGACCGCGCCCCGCCATCCCCACATTCACGCTCGTGCCGATGCCCGCGACTGCCGCGGCGACCGCTGCCATCGGCCGGGAAGACAACACGGACGCACACTGAGCGCACTATGGCTACCAACAGCACCGAAGTAGAGACACTGGTCAAGAGCAAGTACCGCCACGGCTTCTACACGGACATCGAGGCGGACACCGTACCGCCGGGACTGTCCGAAGAGGTCATCGCCATGATCTCGGCGAAGAAGGACGAGCCGGAATGGATGCTGGAATGGCGTCTGCAGGCGTATCGCCACTGGCTGAAGATGCGCGAGCCGAACTGGGCGCACGTGCAGCATCCGCCCATCGACTTCCAGGCCATCTCCTATTTTTCGGCACCGAAGTCAGACGCGGATCGGCCGAAGAGCCTGGACGAGGTGGACCCCAAGCTGCTCGAGACCTACGACAAGCTGGGCATCCCCCTGCACGAGCGGGCGCGGCTGGCCGGAGTGGCCGTGGACGCCGTCTTCGACAGCGTCTCGGTCACGACCACGTTCAAGGAGAAGCTCTCCGAGGCCGGCGTCATCTTCTGCTCGTTCTCGGAGGCCATCCGCGAGCACCCGGAACTGGTGCGCAAGTACCTCGGCAGCGTCGTGCCCCGGCGCGACAATTTCTTCGCGGCGCTGAACTCCGCGGTCTTCACCGACGGCAGCTTCGTCTACGTGCCGAAGGGCGTGCGCTGCCCCATGGAGCTGTCCACCTATTTCCGCATCAACGCCGCCAATACCGGGCAGTTCGAGCGCACGCTGATCGTCGCCGAGGAAGGCAGCCACGTGAGCTATCTCGAGGGCTGCACGGCGCCCATGCGGGACGAGAACCAGCTGCATGCGGCGGTGGTCGAACTCGTCGCCATGCAGGACGCCGAGATCAAGTACTCGACGGTGCAGAACTGGTATCCGGGCGACGAGGATGGCAAAGGCGGTATCTACAATTTCGTCACCAAGCGGGGGGATTGCCGCGGCGACGATTCCAAGATCTCGTGGACCCAGGTGGAGACCGGCTCGGCCATCACCTGGAAGTACCCGAGCTGCATCCTGCGGGGCGACCGCTCGGTGGGCGAATTCTACTCGGTGGCGGTCACCAATAATCTGCAGCAGGCGGACACCGGCACCAAGATGATCCACATCGGCAAGGACACCTCGAGCACGATCGTCTCCAAGGGCATCTCGGCCGGCCGGGCCCAGCAGGCCTATCGCGGCCTGGTGCGGGTGATGCCGGGCGCACACAAGGCACGCAACTACACCCAGTGCGACTCGCTGCTGATCGGCAAGGAATGCGGCGCGCACACCTTCCCCTACGTGGAGGTGAAGAACCCCACGGCGAAGGTGGAACACGAGGCGACCACGTCGAAGATCGGCGAGGATCAGCTGTTCTACTGCCGCCAGCGCGGCATCTCCGAGGAGGATGCCGTCAATCTCATCGTGAACGGCTTCTGCAAGGAAGTCTTCAAGGAACTGCCCATGGAGTTCGCCGTCGAGGCCCAGGCACTGCTGAACGTGAGCCTGGAAGGCGCCGTGGGCTGACGAGGACATTAAATGGAACCCTTACTCGAAATCAGGAATCTGCACGCCACCGTCGAGGGCACCGAGATCCTCCGCGGCCTCGACCTGACGGTGAACGCCGGCGAGGTGCACGCCATCATGGGCCCGAACGGCTCCGGCAAGAGCACACTGGCGCACGTGCTCGCGGGCCGCGAGGACTACGAGGTGACGGATGGCGAAGTCCGCTTCCGCGGCCGCGATCTGCTGGAGATGGAGCCCGAGGAGCGGGCCCGGGAAGGCGTCTTCCTCGCCTTCCAGTACCCGGTGGAGATTCCCGGCGTGAACAATGCCTACCTCCTCAAGGCCGCACTGAATGCGGTGCGCCACGCCCGGGGCGAGTCCGAGGTGGACGCCATCGACTTCCTGAAGCTGGTGCGCGCGAAGATGAGCCTCATGCAGATGGACCAGAGTTTCCTGAACCGGGGCGTGAACGAAGGCTTTTCCGGCGGCGAGAAGAAGCGCAACGAGATCCTGCAGATGGCCGTGCTGGAGCCGACGCTTTGCCTGCTGGACGAGACCGACTCGGGCCTGGACATCGATGCGCTGAAGGTCGTCGCCGGGGGCGTCAATTCCCTGCGCACGCCCGATCGGGCGATCGTGATGGTGACCCACTACCAGCGCCTGCTCGACTACATCGAGCCGGACGCGGTTCACGTCCTCTCCCGAGGCCGCATCGTGCGCTCCGGCGACAAGAATCTGGCGCTGGAACTCGAGGAGCGCGGCTACGACTGGCTGCGCGAGGCGGCGAACGCATGAAGGCACCGTCCCTCGACGAGACGCGGCTGCGGCAGGCGGTCGAGGCCCGGCCCGGGCCCGACTGGCTCGCCCGGTTCCGCGAAGCGAACCTGGAGCGCTTTCTGGAGGCGGGGTTCCCCCACGTGCGCCAGGAGGACTGGAAGTACACCAGCCTGGCGCCGCTGGCGGATTTCAGCGACGACTGGCTTGCCGGCACCGCGGAGGCGCCGGGCGAGACCGCGGAGCGCCGGGCGGCGGCGCTGGCGCGGGAGATACTCGGCGACTTCGATGCACACTCCGTGGTGTTCGTCGACGGACGCCTGGACCCCGATTCCCTCCCCGACGGACTGCCGGAAGGCGTCTCCGTGGAGCCACTGCTGAAGACGGGTCTGCCGCCGCAGAGCGCCGCCGGCGCCTCTGCCGATGCGATGACCGCGCTGAACGGGGCCCTCCTGACGGACGGCCTGCGTCTGTCGCTGGACGACACCGCCGTGCTCGACAGGCCGCTCTACCTCGTGTTCGTGGTCACCGGCGCGGCGAGCGCCGTGGCCAGCCCGCGCATCGTCGTCGAGGCAGGGGCCCACGCCCGCGCGACGATCGTGGAACACTATGCCGGCGAGACGGACGCGCGGCGATTCACCAATGTGGTCACCGACATCGTCCAGCACGAAGCCTCGCGCATCGAGCACTTCAGGCTGCAGCGGCAGCCGGCGCAGAGCTTTCAGGTGAGCCGACTGCATGCGAGTCTGGCGGCCCGGGCCCGACTGGACAGCCACAGCCTCGACCTGGGCGGCCGGCTGGTGCGCCACGATACGATGGTGCGCCTTACCGACCGCGAGGCCGTCGTCAACCTGAACGGCATCTACGTGACCGGCGGCGATCAGCACGTGGACAATCACACGCGTATCGATCACGAAGCGCCGGACACCGTCAGCACCGAGGACTACCGCGGCGTGCTGAAAGACCGCAGCCGGGCCGTGTTCAACGGCAAGGTGATGGTGCATCCCGGCGCCGACGGCACGGACGCGGCGCAGTCGAACCGCAATCTGCTGCTCTCGGACAAGGCGGAAATCGACACCAAGCCGGAGCTGGAGATCTACGCGGATGACGTCAAATGCAGCCACGGCGCCACGGTCGGCCAGCTGGACGAGACCGCGCTGTTCTATCTGCGCTCCCGGGGCATCGATACGGAAAGCGCCCGGCACCTGCTGATCTTCGCCTTCCTGCGCGAGCTGCTCGGCCGCACCAATACGCCGGCGCTGGCGCGTCGCATGGAGCGCATGCTGGTCGGCGGCCTGCCGGAGTTCGACGAACTGGAGTCGCTGCTGTGAGTGCACAGGAAAATCAGATAGCAGGCGATCTCGCTACCGCGGCCGTAGAGGCCCGGCGGTCGGATTTCCCCATCCTGTTCCAGGAGGTGAACGGCCAGCCCCTCACCTATTTGGACAGCGCCGCCTCCTCCCAGCGGCCGCTGCCCGTGATAGAGGCCGTGGAGCACTACGAGAAGCACGACCACGCCAACGTGCACCGCGGAGTGCATACGCTGAGCCACCGCGCGACCGAGGCCTACGAGGGCGCACGCGAGAAGGTCCGGGGATTCATAAACGCGGCCTCGACCTCGGAGATCGTTTTCACGCGGGGCACGACGGAGGCCATCAATCTGGTGGCGAACAGCTGGGCCGCGCAGAACGTCGGCGCCGGCGACGAGATCCTGATCACCTGGCTGGAGCACCACGCCAACATCGTTCCGTGGCAGATGCTGTGCGAGCGCACCGGCGCAGTGCTGCGCGTCGCCCCCATCGACGACGCCGGCGCGGTGGACCTGGAGGCGCTCGAGGCACTCATCGGCGAACGCACGAAGCTCATCGCCTTCTCCCATACGTCGAACGCCCTCGGCACCATCACGCCGGCACGGGAGATCATCGCGCTGGCCCGCGAGCGCGGTATCCTGACGCTCGTGGACGGCGCCCAGGCGGTGCCCCACGGGCCGGTGGACGTACAGGAGCTCGGCTGCGACTTCTTCGCCTTCTCCGGGCACAAGATGTACGCGCCCACCGGCA
>CAYQZN010000222.1:0-4826 GCA_964421805.1 uncultured Woeseiaceae bacterium | reverse complement strand
GTAGAGGATCTGGTCGTGCTCGCCGGCCTTCACCGCCGCCATGGCGGCGTCCCGGTCCATCGTGAGCTCCTCCGGCTCCACGTTGTTCTGCGTGAGGAAGTCCACGAGGTTGGGCGCCCGGTCGGCGCCGGCCACGGCGAGTTCCAGCGGTTTGCCCGAATCCGAGATGGCCTGGTCCAGCGAGAGGGTCATGATGCCGAGGAACAGCACCGGTCCGAAGAACGGTCCGAACACCAGCGCGGAGAGCAGCGTGCGCCGGTCGCGGAAGTTGTCCTTCACCTCCTTGGCGCAGACGGTGAGGAGCCGGCTCATTCCAGACCCTCCGCGGAGCCGATGGCGCTGACGAACGCATCCTCCAGGTTTTCCCGACCGGTGCGGCTGCGGATCTCGGCCGGGGTACCGGACAGCGCGACCCGGCCATCGGAGATGATGACGATCTCGTCGCACAGCGCGGCCACCTCCTGCATCACGTGGCTGGAGAACAGCACGCACTTGCCGGCGTCGCGCAGCCGGCGGATCAGCTCGCGCAGCGAACGGGTGGCCATGACGTCGAGGCCGTTGGTGGGCTCGTCCAGGATGACGTTGCGGGGTTCGTGCACCATGGCCCGGCCGAGCGCCACCTTGGTGCGCTGACCCTGGGAGAAGCCCTTGGTGCGCCGGTCGGCAAAATCGCCGATCTCGAGCAGGTCGATCATGGACTGCACGCGCCGTTCCAGGTCTCCGCCGGCGAGGCCGTGCAGCGCGCCGTAGTAGGCGATGTTCTCCCGCGCCGTGAGCTGGGGATACAGCCCCGAGGAATGGGGCAGCGCGCCGATGCGGCTGCGCGCCCCCAGGCTGTCGGCGGTGACGTCGATGCCGTCGATGCTGGCGCCGCCGGCATCCGGCTTCAGGACGGTGTACAGCACCCTGAGCGTGGTGGACTTGCCGGCGCCGTTCGGGCCGAGCAGGCCGGTGATGCGGCCGTCCTCGGCGGTGAAGCTCACGTCGCGCACGGCCTGCACCTTGCCGAAGGACTTGGCGATGTTGTCCACGCGGATCATGGCCGGGGTCCGTTGAAGTCGAGGAAGAAGGGCATGGGGCCGAGGCGCGAGACGCAGTCGGCATCCAGGTTGTCGGCGCTGGCCGCGGCGATGAAATCCGCCACCAGGCGGGGCGTGCAGCCGTGGGGCAGCAGTCCGTGGCCCTGTCCCGGCCCCACCACGTGGCGGGCGTTGTCGTATTGCGCGGCGGCCCGGTCGCCCCAGGCCGGCGGCGTGACGGGGTCGAACTCGCCGGAGAGCAGCAGCACCGGTACGTCCGTGTCCAGCGGCTCGCGGAAGTCGGGATCGATGGGTCCCCGGGGCCAGTGGCGGCAGATCTCGCGCAGCATGTCGATCTGCTGCTCGCCCATGAAGGTCGCCTCCAGCGCCTCCCGGTCGATATCGGCGTCGGTAACGAAAGGCATGTCCTCGGCGCATACCACCGAGTGGTGCATGCCGATGGCCAGCGACTCGACCATCGACGCCTCGATCATCATGACCTGCGCGGTCAGCGGACTCAGGTTGCCCCGGGCGCCCTCGTGGATGAGGTGGGGCAGCAGGGCGGCGCTGGCGGGCGCATAGGCCAGCAGCCTGACGGCCCCGGCGAGTTCCTGGTTCGAGAAGCGACGCTCGGCCGCCTCGCCCGTCACGGGATGATTCAGGGTGACTTCCTCGGGGCTGGCTGCCAGCCGCTCGAGCAGGGCGGCGAATTCCGACTCGACCTCCGGGAAGCGATCGGCGCAGGCCTCACTCTCCGCGCAGCGGTCGAAGATGGCCTCCACGGCCGCTTGTGCGAACAGGGCGATATCGGGTCCGAGTACCTCGCCGGCCGGTATCACGCCGTCGAGCACCACCGAGCGGGTCCGCTCGGGGTAGCGGCGCAGATAGTGCTGGGCCACGCGGGTGCCGTAGGAGATGCCGTAGAGGTTCAGCGCGGGGTAGCCGAGCGCCTCGCGTACGGCCTCGAGGTCGCGCACCGCGACGCTGGTGGTGTAATAGCGTGGATCCGCCTCCAGCCCGTCCAGGCACTGGTTAACCAGCGGCCCGATCTCCTCGGGCTCCGGCACCTCTTCCAGCATGTCTTCGGATTCCGGGCAGGTCAGCCGCGCGGAGTCGCCGGTGCCGCGCTGGTCGACCAGCAGGATGGGGCGCTCGCGGCGCAGGGCTTCGAAGGCACCCCGATAGGCCACGTAGAAATCGGTGGCCGCCTGGCCGGGACCGCCCGCCAGCGGCACGACCGGGTCGGCTGCCGGTTCCACCGACAGCGCCGGCACAACGGCGACCCGCAGCCCGATCCGGCGCCCGTCCGGGTCGTCCGGATTCTCTGGCCGCTCCAGCGTGCCGCAGCGGGCCTTGACCGTCGCCAGGCCAGGCCCGGCGTCCAGGCGGCAGTCCTCCAGCGCCAGCGTCGCCCCCGCAGCCGGAGCGGCGGCGAGGATGGCTGCGGCGCCTGACACGGCCAACGTCATGGCGATTGCTGTCAGTCGGAACGGCACGGCGACTCCCTGCAGTCCGCATGAAAGTGCGCAATACTGCGGTCCGACCCGCATGCTGTAAAGACGGTTTGCCCTTTGCTCGCGGTAGCCGGCCACTTAGAATGTGCCGCCTGCCGCCGCGTGTCGCCGCAGGCTCTGTTGCGACGACAGCCGCGACAAGGCTCCCACGGCCCGCGGCCTAAAGGCTTACGGCACCTCGGCCCCTGGAATTTCAGACCCTTTGCCATGGACAACGGACGTCACTACGAAGTCATCGTCATCGGCGGCGGCCACGCCGGCACGGAGGCGGCTCTCGCCGCCGCCCGCACCGGCGCGCGCACGCTGCTGGTGACCGACAACCTGGAGACGCTGGGCCAGATGAGCTGCAACCCGGCCATCGGCGGCATCGGCAAGGGTCACCTCACCCGGGAAGTGGACGCGCTGGGCGGCGCCATGGCCCGGGCCATCGACCGGGCCGGCATCCAGTTCCGCACGCTGAACGCCAGCAAGGGCCCCGCCGTCCGCGCCACCCGCGCCCAGGCGGACCGTGCGCTCTACCGCCAGGCGATCCGCGGCATCCTGGAGAACCAGCCCGACCTCACCCTGTTCCAGCAGTCCGTGGACGATCTCATCGTCGAGGGCGAGCGGGTGCGCGGCATCGTCACCCGGCTCGGGCTGCGGCTGCATGCGGAGACGGTGGTGCTCACTGTCGGCACCTTCCTCGGCGGCCGCATCCATATCGGCCGTGAGCATTTCGGCGGCGGCCGGGCCGGCGACGCCCCGGCGCTCCGGCTGGCCGAGCGGCTGCGGGAGCTGCCCATGCGGGTCGGCCGCCTGAAGACCGGCACGCCCCCGCGCCTCGACGGCCGCACGCTGGACATCGGCCGCATGCAGCCGCAGCCCGGCGACGAGCCGGTGCCGGTTTTCTCTTTCCTCGGCAGCCGGGACGAACACCCCCGCCAGGTGCCCTGCCATATCACCCACACCTGCGCTGCCACCCACGACATCATCCGCGCCTCGCTGGGCGAGTCCGCCATGTTCAGCGGCAATATCGAGGGAGTGGGCCCGCGCTACTGCCCGTCGGTGGAGGACAAGATCCATCGCTACCCCGACCGCGGCTCGCACCAGATCTTCGTCGAGCCGGAGGGGCTCACCACCCACGAGGTGTACCCCAACGGCATCTCCACCAGCCTGCCGTTCGAGGTGCAGGAGCGCTTCGTGCGCAGCATTCCAGGCTTCGAGAATGCGCACATCACGCGGCCGGGTTACGCCATCGAATATGATTTCTTCGATCCGCGGGATCTGCGTCCGAGCCTGGAAACCAAGGAAATTCAGGGACTTTTCTTCGCCGGTCAGATCAACGGCACCACCGGCTACGAGGAGGCTGCCGCCCAGGGGCTGGTAGCGGGGCTGAATGCTGCACGAAAAGTGCAGCAAAAATCGCCCTGGACGCCAGGCCGGGACGAGGCCTACATCGGCGTGCTGATCGACGACCTGAACACCCGCGGCGCCAGCGAGCCCTATCGCATGTTCACGAGCCGCGCCGAGTACCGGCTGCTGCTCAGGGAGGACAACGCGGACCAGCGCCTGACCCCGGTCGGCCGCAAGATGGGCCTGGTGGACGAGGAGCGCTGGCGGCGTTTCGAGACCAAGCGCGAGGCGGTGGAGCGCGAGCGCGGCCGGCTGCAGGCGTGCCTGGTGCGGCCCGGTGACGTGGCGGCCGGGGAGGCGGATCGGCTGCTCGGCGGACCGCTGTCGCGGGAGGCGCGGGCGCTGGATCTGCTGCGCCGCCCCGAGCTCGACCACGCCGCGGTCACGGCGCTCGCCGCCGTGGGCCCCGACAGCCTCGACGAGACCCACCCGCCGGAAGAGGCGGAGCAGATCCGCCTGCAGGTGGAGGTGGGCGTCAGGTACGAGGGCTACATCGAGCGCCAGCAGCGGGAGATCGCCCGCCACGCCCGGCAGGAGCACCTGGCGCTGCCGGCCGATCTGGACTACGCAGACGTGCAGGGGCTGTCCAACGAGGTGCGCCAGAAGCTGGCGGCGGCGCGGCCGGCGACCATCGGCCAGGCCTCGCGGCTGGACGGGATGACGCCCGCGGCCGTCTCGCTGCTGCTGATCCATCTCAAGAAACGCGGCCTCAGGCGCAGCGCCTGATGGGGAGGGCACCGATGCAGACGGCCATGAGTGCAAGAAGAGCCATGGTGACGGCGGCGGCGTTGCTGCTGGCTGCCTGCGGCGGGTCCGGTGACACTGCGGGGGAGGCGCCTGGCGCGAAGCCGCGCCAGGCCGCGCCGGAGGCTGCCGACCGAACCGCCGAGCAGACCGCCGA
>CAYQZN010000221.1:0-4850 GCA_964421805.1 uncultured Woeseiaceae bacterium | reverse complement strand
GGGACGGGTTTGCCGGGATAGGCCTGCGCCGAAGCGGCCACGATAAAGGCAGATGCTGCCGCAAGCAGCATGCGGGATACGCTCATTCGTTTTCTCCCCCGTTCTCGTTGATATTGTCGACTTCGGGCCACTTGCGGCATTCGGTCGGGTGTCAGGATTGTTACCGCTCCATCGATTGATCACAAGGGTATTTTCTGAACAGCGGCGGGACAGACCGGGTTATGTAAAAGCAGTGCGATCATCAGAGAATCGAGAATGGAGATCGCTGCGCGCACGGCTTGAGCGACCAGAAGAGAGAATGCGAACAGGTAGGCACAGCGGAAGCGGCGGGCTGGCCACGTGCGGCAGCCTGATCTGCATTGCCTGGCTTACGCTGCACACGCCTGCAGCGCTCGCTGCGTCTGGCATCACCGTCCACCTGGAATCCGTCACCGGCGCCGCCTGGTCCGCCGACGGCATCGAGCTGCGGATTCTCCCGGGCGATGGGTCCGGAGACGTGGCCGCCTCCCTCCACGTCGAGCGCCTAGTGCTGCCCGAGCCGGTCGGCGAATTGCACGACGTCACCCTGCGCTGCGATGCGGTCGTGATCACCGGGTCGGACTACCGCTGCGAACGAGGCCGGGCCCTGGCGCGGCGCTCGCCGCTGGAACCGGCAGCGTTCTCGCTGTCGGGGAGCTATCGCGGGGCGGACGGCCGGCTCGTCCTGGAATCGCCGGATCTGCCATGGCAGGGCATGAAGCTCCGGGTATCGGCGGAAGTGGCCGACGGTGGCTGGACGGCCGCGGTCGAAGGCACCGACCTGGACGCCGCCACGGTCTACCGCGCAATGGCCACCATGGCATCCCTGGCATCGACGACGTCGGCCGTTCCCGAGCCGGAGATCGCCGCCGGGACCGCCGCATTCCGGTTGCGCGCACGGGGAGAGGACGGCGGCGCCTCCCGCATCGACGGCAGGATCACGCTGCGGGACCTCAGTCTCTCGAATGCCTCCGGCAGCCTGGCCGCAGAGGGGCTGGCCGTGACAGTGGAAGCGCAGGCCCGTATCCCGGAGTCCGGCGGGCGGCTCGACTACACGGCGACGCTTGGCGCGGATGCCGGTGAGGCCTACGTGGAGCCCGCCTATTTCAACCTGTCGGCATCGCCACTCACGCTCGCATCGACCGGCGGCCTCGACCTCGCCGGAGGTCCCGTGCGGATCGACAGCTTCCTCCTCGATCACCGCGACGTACTGGCCGCAAGCGGCGAGGCCGTCCTGCGGCGCGGCGAAGAACCCGCCGTGGCACGGGCCGACGTCGAGATCGCCGACGCGGTCTTCCCCGGCGTCTACACCACCTACCTGCAGGGCTTCCTGACCGGCACGCCGCTCGCGAAGCTCGAGACCCGCGGCCGCGTATCGGGTCGGGTGAGGCTGGACGACGGCAGTATCTCCGCCCTCGATCTCGCTCTCGACGATCTGCACGCAGACGATGCGCAGAGACGGCTGGCGGTCTACGGCGCCCGCGGCAACGTCGCGTGGCACGGCGTACAGGGCGCGGCGCCCCGCTCGTCCCGCCTGGCCTGGGACGGCGGCTTCGTCTACGACGCCGGCTTCGGCGCCGGCGCCGTGTCGTTCTCCTCGACGCCGGACCGGATCACGCTGCAGGAGACGCTGCGTGTGCCGGTTCTGGACGGCGCGCTCGTCGTGGACACTTTCGCGGCACGGGGCCTGACCGGCGACGAACCGGCCGTGGAGTTCGATGCCCGGCTCGAACCGGTCAGTCTCGCCGGCATCACGACCGCGCTCGGCTGGCCCGCCCTGCCCGGCAAGCTCTCCGGCGAGTTGCCGCTGCTCAGCGTGAGCGAGGGTGCCGTGACGCTCGGCGGCAGCCTGGTGGCCCGGGTGTTCGACGGCACCGCCCGTATTTCGGAGCTGCGCATCGAACAGCCCTTCGGCGCCAACCGCCGGACCTCCGCCGAGGTCACGCTGGACGACCTGGATCTCTCCCTGGTCACCGACGTCTTCACCTTCGGCCGCATCACCGGCCGGCTGGACGGCGCCATCGGCGGACTGGAGATGCTGCAGGGCCGCCCGATCGCCTTCGATGCGCGCTTCTACACGCCTCCCGACGACGACAGCCCGCACCGGATCAGCCGGCGGGCGCTCAGCAACATCTCGGAGATCGCAGGCTCCGGCACCGCGGCGCTCTCCGCCGGCTTCCTCGGCCTGTTCGACGAGTTCCGCTACGACAGCCTCGGCATCCGCTGCGTCCTCGAGGGAGACGTCTGCAACATGAGCGGCGTGCAGCCGGCGCAGCAGGGCTACTACCTGGTCAAGGGCAGCGGCCTGCCCCGCATCGATGTCATCGGTCATTCCCGGGAGGTAAACTGGCCGCGACTGGTAGCGCAGATCACCGAGGCGCTCAAAGCCAGGGAATCGTCCACGGCACCGCAAAGCGAGGAAAGCAGATGATCAGAGCAAAGACCCGCGTCATGACGCACCCGGCGGCCTGGCTGTCGCTGTCCGCATTGCTGCTCGCCGCGTGCGTGACCATCAACGTCTATTTCCCGGCGGCCGAGGCCGAACGCGCAGCCGACCGCATCATCGACGAGGTGCGCGGCACCGGCAGCACCGACGAGCAGGACACCACCAGCCGACTGCCGCTGGAGGCGCTGCCGGCACGCTTCGCCGCGGCGGTGGCGGATTTCCTCATCCCCGCCGCCCATGCCCAGGGCCGGCCGGACTTCGATGCCTCCTCGCCGGCGAAACGGGCGCTGGAACAATCGCTTAAGCAGCGCTTCCCCCAGCTGAAGCCGTATTACGACTCCGGCGCCATCGGCCTGACCGCCCGCGGCACCATCGAGATCCGGGACCGCTCGCTGGTGCCGCTGAACGAGCGCAACCGGGTGCGCCAGCTGGTCTCCGAGCAGAACGGGGACTGGGAGGCGCTGTACCGGGAGATCGCCCGCATCAACGGCCATCCGGAATGGGAGGACGAGATCCGGCAGGTATTCGCCGACCGCTGGATCGCCAAGGCCGAGCGCGGCTGGTATTACCGGGACGCCGGCGGCCAGTGGCGCCAGAAATAACGCCGGCGCCGGGCTGGCGCAGCCCGCTCGTTCCTGACTGGCGCTAGGCCACCCTAGCGGGCCAGCTCCCAGACCAGCCGGGCGGCAGTCCGGGCGGTGCGCCCGTCGATGTCGTAGCGCGGATTGAACTCCGCGACGTCGGCGACGGGCCAGGGACACTCGGGGCTCATCGCGCGGACGCGGCGCAGGCAACGGATCACGAATTCCAGGCCGATGCCGAAGCCGGCTGGCGCGCTGACGCCCGGGGCCACCGCCGCGGGCAGCGCGTCGAGGCAGACCGTGACGTAGAGCGCGTCCACCTCGGCCACCAGCGCCTCCAGCAAGGGCGCGGCTCGCTCCTCGCTGCAGTCGATGTCGACGAGATAACGCACGCCGGCGGCATCCGCGAAATCGAACAGCGCCCGGGTATTCGCCGCCTCGCTGACGCCGAGGCACAGATAGTGGAAGCCGGTGCCCCGACGGCCGCAATCATCGGCAATCTGGCGGAACGGCGTGCCCGATGTTCCGCCCTCGACCGGCTCGCGCAGATCGAAGTGGGCGTCGAAATTGACAATACCGATCCGCGCCGGCTCGTCGCCCATGTCGAGGTGCCGCGCCAGGCCCTGATAACTGCCCCAGGCGATCTCGTGGCCGCCGCCGAGCCCGATCACGGTATGGCCGGCATCCAGCAACCGAGCCACGCGCTCAGCGTAGGCGCCCTGACCCGCCGCCAGGTCGTCGGCAACCGTGACCGTGCCGGCATCGTAGACGGGACGCTCTGCCGGCGCCGGCAGGTTGCCCAGCGCACGTCGCAGGGTATCCGGCCCCTCGGAGGCGCCGGGCCGGCCCTGGTTCAGCTGCACGCCGCGATCCGAGGCGAACCCCAACAGACAGATGCCGGGCGCGCCGTCGTCCGGGTCGTCGATCACCTGGTGCCAGCGCAGCGCTGCCACGCCGGGGTCGGTCCGGCCGCTCCAGAGCGAGAGATCAGCGGGTGTCCACACGCCGTCCACCTTGCCATACCGCGGCCGGGCGCAGGAGGTTGATGCCCCAGGCGAGTTCCGCCGGGGAGCCGACGTCCCAGAGGCACAGGTCGGCGTCCGCCCCCTCCTCGATGCGGCCCTTGCCCTCTAACCCCAGCGCCGCGGCGCCCCAACGCGTTGCGCCCAGCAGCGCCTCGGCCGGCGTCAGCCCGAACTGCGTGCAGGCGAGATTCATGGCCGTGAGCAGCGAGCCGAGCGGCGAGGTGCCGGGGTTGAGGTCGGTGGCCACCGCCATCGGCACGCCGGCCTCCCGCAGGGCCTCGATCGGCGGCAGGCGGGTCTCGCCGAGGAAGTGGAAGGCGCCCGGCAGCAGCACCGCCACCGTGCCCGCCTGGAACAGGGCAGGCGCGTCGGCGGGGTCGAGATACTCCAGGTGGTCCACGGACAGCGCACCGTAGCGGCCGGCCAGCGCGGCACCCTTGAGGTCGGAGAGCTGCTCCGCGTGGGCCTTGACGGCCAGACCGTGCTCACCGGCTGCCTGGAACACGCGTTCGCACTGGGCCGGACTGAAGCCGATGCCCTCGCAGAAGACGTCTACCGCATCGGCCAGTCCCTCCGCGGCCACGGCCGGGATCATCTCGCCGCAGACCTGCGCAATGTAGTCGTCGGCGCGCCCTTCGTATTCCTCCGGCACCGCATGCGCGCCGAGGAAGGTCGTACGAACCGTCACCGGATGAACCCTGCCGAGGCGGCGCGCCACCCGCAGCAGTTTCAGCTCGGTGGTGGTATCCAGGCCGTAACCGGACTTGATCTCCACCGTGG
>CAYQZN010000220.1:0-4855 GCA_964421805.1 uncultured Woeseiaceae bacterium | reverse complement strand
AGCGCCAGATGTGCTCGGCGAGGCGTGTCTGGAAGTAATGGCGGGTCATCGCCGTGGCCTCCGTCTCAGTCCTGTGTCTGTGCGAAGCGCTCGAGGAACCAGTCCCGCGCGAGGCGTTGGACCTGCTCCAGGGCGCCCGGCTCCTCGAACAGGTGAGTCGCGCCCTCGACGAGCGCAATCTCGGCCGGGCAGCGCATCCGTTCCCGGGCGCGGCGGTTCAGCTCGAGGACCTGGAGGTCGGCGCCGCCGACAATGAGCAGCGTGGGCGCCTGCACCCGCGGCAGCTCGTCCCCCGCGAGGTCGGCGCGTCCGCCCCGGGAGACCACGGCAGCCACGCGCTCGGGCTTTCGTGCCGCGGCGATCAGCGCGGCCGCAGCGCCGGTGCTGGAGCCGAACAGGCCCGCCGGCAGAGCGGCGGCCGCGGGCTGCTCCGCCAGCCAGTCCAGCGCGCCGCCGAGGCGACGCGCGAGCAGTCCGATGTCGAAGCGGAATTCCCGGGTGACCTCGTCCACCCGTCCTTCCCCGGCGGTCAGCAGATCGAACAGCAGGGTGCCGAGGCCGGCCGCGCGCAGGTAGTCGGCGACGGCGTTGTTGCGCCGGCTGTAGCGGCTGCTGCCGCTGCCGTGGGCGAACACCACCACGCCGGCGGCGTTCTCCGGTATCTCGAGCCAGCCGGCGAGTGTGGCATCACCCGCCCGGATGGCCGATTCGGCCCTCGCTTTCCGGTTCTCCATGCCGACTGCCACCTCCGCTGTGAGCTGCGGCGGCACCGGCGGCGCGGTCAATCGCCGGCACCATGCCAGTCCATGCTAGGCCGGCGCTCGGCGGCCCTTGAATCAGCAGATATACCTAAGGTGTCGCGCCGGCTGACCATTCGGGGACGAGGCGGCCCGCCTGCACCCGTATGCGTCCGACCTCGCCCGGCGCGGCCTGCTCCAGCCGCCGTGCCAGCCATACCCCGTCTTCCGGTCGGGCCCTCACGAGCCGCAGCCGTTCGATCGCGAGCGGCACCATGCGCAACGCCGTCGCGCGGCCGCTGGCGGGGTCCACCGTGACGAAGTACATCAGCGAAAGCCAGGGGCGGAGTGTCTCGTGGCCGCCGATGCCCTCGTAGTCGTTCAGGAAGTCGCCGCAGCCGTAGAGGATCAGCTTGCCCCGGTGCAGCTCCATGCCTTTCGGGTGATGGGAGGAATGGCCGTGGACGAGGTCCGCGGCGCCGCTGTCGACGAGCCGGCGGGCGAAACGCCGTTCGTCCCGGGTGACCTCGTAGCCCCAGTTCCCGCCCCAGTGGATCGACGCCACGGTGACGTCGCCCGCGCGCCGGCCGGCGAGCATCGCGTCGGCGACGGCGTCGGCGGTCCCCGGCGTGAGGTCCGGCAGCCGGTTGACGCCCGCCCGGGCCCGGCCGGCTGCCCATTCCTCCGGCACGCCGCCGGAGCCGAGGGCGAACCCGTGCACGACCACCCGGGAGCCGCCCGCCAGCGGGAACACCGCCGGTTCGGCGGCCGCGGCCGCGTCGCTGCCGGCGCCCGTCACGGCGATGTCGGCCCGCTGAAGGGTGGTCAGGGTCTCCTCGAGCCCCCGGTAGCCGAGGTCCATGACGTGGTTGTTCGCCAGTGTGCAGCCATCGATGCCCGCCGCCCGCAGGCAGGCGACGTTGTCCGGATGCATGCGGTAATGGATGCCCTTGGACGGCCAGAAGTCGTCGCTGGTGGTGATGCTGGTCTCGAGGTTGACGAAGCGCAGGTCGTGCGGCGTCTCGGCCCATACGGAGAGCGCCTCGCCCCAGACGTAGGCGGGATCCACCGGCTGCGGCACCGGCCCGTTCTCCCGCTCGGCCAGACGGACGTAGTCCATGGCGTTCTTGATCCAGGGCTCGTGCAGCTCCGGCGGCACGGACCGGGCCTGGATCTGGTCGATCCCGCGGCCGCTCATCACGTCGCCGCACAGGAACAGCGTCGGGCTGGACCGGGATTCGCCGGCATCCGCCGCCATGGTTGCGCCCCTCGCGTTGCGAGCCTGCCTCCAATATGGGACGTCGCGGGCGGGCGCTGCATCCGGGGAAGTGACTACCGGTGCGACTGGCGGCTGGCATTGGCCGCCCGCCGGCGCAAGAATAGCGGGTCATGAAGCGCTTCCTCGTACTCTACGCCACCCGTGAGGGTCAGACGGCCAGGGTCGCCGGGCGTATCGCCGAGCATCTGCGTGCCGCCGGGGCCGAGGTGGCCCTGGTGGATGCGGCGAACACGCTGAGCGCGGATGCGCTCGAGCTCGCGCGCTTCGACCGGCTGGTATTCGGCGCGTCCATGCACGCCGGCGGGCTGGAGAAGGAGCTGGTGCGCTTCGTCAACGACCATGAGGACGGGATCCGGCGCCAGGCCCGTTCGCTGTTCGTCGTGCTGCTCAGCGCGGCGGCCAAAGACCCCGCCCTGCGGGAGGAATGGCTCGGTGATGCGCGCGACAAGATCGAGTCACAGCTCCGGGTGCCCTTCGAGCACGTCGAGATGATCGCGGGCGCGTTGCGCTATTCGAAGTACCCGCTGCCGCTCAGGTGGCTGATGCGGCGTATCGCCGACAAGGCGGGCGGGGACACCGATACCAGCCGGGACTACGAGTACACGGACTGGGAGCAGGTGCGCCGTTACGCACAGGCGCTGCTGCAGGACTGAAGGAGGACGACGTGGCGGGCGATGCGGCGGGTGATGCCGATCAGTGGCTCGAGGGCGGCTGCCATTGTGGCCGGGTCCGCTTCCGGGTGCGCGTGCGAGAGCCGCGGGCGATCGCCTGCAACTGCTCTATCTGCGCAAAGAAGGGCATGATCAACCTGATCGTGCCGGCGGAGGATTTCCTCCTGCTGCAGGGCGAGGACTCCCTGTCCACCTACCGCTTCAATACGGGTGTCGCCGAGCACCGCTTCTGCCGGGTCTGCGGCATCCATCCGTTCAGCCGGCCGCGCTCGCACCCGGGCAGCTACGACGTCAACGCCCGCTGCCTGGACGACGGCTGCGACTTCCTCGCGATCACGTCCTTCGACGGCCGCAACTGGGAGGAGAACGTGGCCTCGATCAGGGACGGGGCCGACGGCGAACGCTAGCCGTTGAACTTGCCCGCGTTGCGCACGGGCGCAGGGACCTGCGGCTCGAACTCGCGGGCGTCCGCGAAGGCCTTCGCGAAGGCGGGGCGCTTCGCCAGGCGCGAGAGATAGGCGCGGAAGATCTCGTCCCGGCACAGGCCGTAGCCCCGGGCCCAGGTGACGTTGTGGCCCACCACGCAGTCGGCAGCCGTGAACGCGTCGCCGCAGACGAAGCCCTGCCGCTCGAGACGCGCCGCGAGCCGCGGCTCCACCTCGGTCTCGAACTTCTCGCGGTAGCGCCGCGCCGTCCGCGGGTCCTGCTGGTCGTCCGCGAGCACGTGTTCGTGGATGCGGATCTGCCAGAGCATCATGTCCATGGACGAGGCGCCGAAGTGGAGCATCTGCAGGTAGTCGGCGCGCTGCCGGGATAGCGCGTCCGACGGCGGCGCGAGTCCCTTGTCCGGGAACGCGTCGGCCAGCCACGCCACCATGGCGCCGCTCTCGAGCATGTTCATGACCGACCCGTCCGCGAAGGTGACCTCCAGTACCGGCACGTTGTGATGCGGGTTGCGCTCGAGGTACGCCGTCCGATATTGCTCGCCCCGGTAGAGGTCGACCGTTACCACCTCGAAGTCGTCTTCCAGCACTTCGTGCAGGGCCCATTTCACCCGGGCGCTGCGGGTGGCGGGGAAGTGGAATAGCTTGAAGCGGACGGGTTCCATGGCGCTCTCCTCGTGCCGGGCGCGGGCAGCCCGACGGTGCCGGGCCATCATAGCGCGTCGGCACGGCTGGGATGGTATGGGACGGCGCCATTGACATCGGCTGGCAATCGGGCGGCAATAGCCGGCATGGATTCCGAGGAAAGACCCGGGGGCCGCTCGCTGCGGCCGCTGGCCACGCTGTGGCCGTTCATCCGGCCCTATACCCCCACGCTGTTCGCGGCGCTGCTCTCCCTGCTGGTGGCCGCGGCCGCGATGCTGGCGTTGCCGGTCGCGCTGCGCTACCTCATCGACCGGGGCTTCGGCGACGGCGACGTGGGCACCATCAACCGCTACTTCGGCTGGTTCATGGCGGCGGCCGCCGTCTTCGGCGGTTTCGCGGCGCTGCGCTTCTATCTGGTGTCCTGGCTCGGCGAGCGCGTGGTCGCCGACATCCGCAGCACGGTCTACGACCGGGTCATCCGCATGGATCCCCTGTTCTTCGAGGTGACGCGCACGGGTGAGGTGCTGTCGCGGCTCACCACCGACACGACGCTGGTGCAGAGCATCTCCGGCGTGAGCCTCTCCATCGCGCTGCGCACGACCCTGACCCTGGTCGGCGCACTGATCATGCTGATGCTGACGAGCTTCCGCCTCGGCGGCTACATCCTGCTGCTGATCCCGCTGGTGATCGTGCCCCTGATCGCGGTGGGCAGGCGCATCCGCCGGTTGTCGCGCACCGCCCAGGACCGGGTGGCCGATACCAGCGGGCTGGCCGGCGAGACGCTGAACGCCATCCAGACGGTGCAGGCGTTCTCGCTGGAGGAACAGGTGAGCCGGCGCTACAGCGACGCCGTCACCGAGAGTTTCGAGGCCGCGGTACGGCGCACCAAAGCGCGCGCCGGCATCACCGCCATGGGCGTGATCCTGGTATTCGGGGCCATCACCTTCGTGCTGTGGCTCGGGTCGCGAGCGGTCGTGGCCGGCCAGATGACGGGCGGGGAACTCGGGCAGTTCCTGCTTTATGCAGCCTTCGTCGGCTCGTCGGCGGCGGCGCTGAGCGAGGTCTGGGGCGAGATCCAGC
>CAYQZN010000219.1:0-4871 GCA_964421805.1 uncultured Woeseiaceae bacterium | reverse complement strand
ATGTGCGCGCCTTCGCCGAGGCGGCGACAGTCGGCGCCCTGGCCGACTGGTTCGCAGTCACGGCGCTGTTCCGACACCCGCTCGGCCTGCCGATCCCGCACACGGCGATCATCTCCCGGCGCAAGGACGACATCGGTGCGAGCCTGGCCGGCTTCGTGGAAACCCATTTCCTGACCGCCGAGGCGCTGGCGCCGCGGCTCGAGAAGGCGGACTTCGCCCACGGCATGGGCCGCTGGCTCGCCACTCCGGGCAATGCCGACCGCCTCACCCAGGACCTGTCGGTGATACTCGGCCGGGTGCTGGCCAGCACCGACAACCGACTGCTGCGGGATCTCGTGAAGTCGAACCTGCAGCGCGCCCTCAGCGAGACCCGGCTGACGCCGACGGTGGGCCAGCTGCTGGATCTGCTGCTGCTGCAGGACCCGGACCAGACGGTGATAAACGGCCTGGTGGGGCTCGCCCGCACCCAGCTCGACGAGAACCGGCTGCAGCTGCGCCAGCACGTCGGCGAGCGCACGCCCTGGTGGCTGCCCAATTTCGTCGACGAGCAGATCTACCGCCGCATGGTCGCAGAGATCGAGGAAGTGCTCACCGGCATCACCGCCAGCGACACGGATACCGAGGCCCGCCAGCGTCTGCGCCGCACGCTGGAGGAGCTGGTGGCCTCGCTGAAGACCGACGAGGCGCTGATCGAGCGCGGCGAGGAGATCAAGCAGCGGCTGCTGAAGCATCCGTCGCTGAAGCGTTACCTCTCCGGCGTGGTGGCCGACGTGAACCGGTTCCTGGAGGAGGAGGCGGCCGACCCGGAGTCGGGCATGCGCCGGCGCATCGCCGAAGCGCTGGCCGGCGCGGGCGACACGCTGGCGGCCAACCCGGGGCTGCGCCTGGAGCTGGACAGCTGGTTCCGCGACACGCTGCTCTACATGGTCACCCGCTACCGGACCAACATCTCCTCGATCATCAGCGAGACCATCTCCGGCTGGGACGCCGAGGCCACCGCCCGGCGCATCGAGCTGCACGTCGGGCGCGACCTGCAGTTCATCCGCATCAACGGCACGCTGGTGGGCGGGCTCGTCGGGCTGACTCTCTACACGCTCTGGCAGTTCGTCATCTGAGGCACGGCGCCGCCTGGTGCCTTGTTACTGCTCTTCGTCGCGGAGCGCGCGGCGGAGTATCTTGCCCACGTTGGTCTTCGGCAACTCGTCGCGGAACTCGACCACCTTCGGCACCTTGTAGCCCGTGAGATTCTCCCGGCAGTGGGCGACGACAGCCTTCTCCGTCAGCGACGGGTCCTTGCGCACCACGAACACCTTCACCACCTCGCCGGCGCGCTCGTCGGGCTGGCCGACCGCCGCCACCTCGAGCACGCTGTCCATCTCGGCGATCACCTCCTCGATCTCGTTCGGGTACACGTTGAAGCCGGAGACCAGGATCATGTCCTTCTTGCGGTCCTCGATGTAGACGTAGCCGCGGTCGTCCATGCGGCCCATGTCGCCCGTACGGAACCAGCCGCCCTCGAGCATCACCTTCTCGGTCTCTTCCGGGTGGTTCCAGTAGCCCTCCATCACCTGGGGTCCGCGGATGCAGATCTCGCCGACCTCGCCGGCGGACACCTCGTCGCCCCCGTCGTCGCGGATGCTGACCTCCGTGGAGGAGATCGGCAGGCCGATGGAGCCGTTGAACGCGGCGTCGTCGGTGATGGGATTGATGACCGCGGCCGGAGAGGTTTCGGTGAGCCCGTAGGCCTGGGTCAGCGTGTTGCCCGTCACTTCCTTCCAGCGCCGGGCCACCGGTTCCTGCACGGCCATGCCGCCACCCACCGTGATCTGCAGGCTGCCGAAGTCGAGTTCGGCGAAGCCCGGCGTGTTCAGCAGCCCGCTGAACAGGGTGTTCACGCCGGTGAAATAGGTGAACGGATACTTGGAAAGCTCCTTTACGAAGCCCTCGAAGTCCCGTGGGTTCGGGATCAGGATGTTGTGGCCGCCCAGCTTCATGATGCCGAGGCAGTTCCCCTCCAGCGAGAAGATGTGATACAGCGGCAGCGCCGTGATGGCGACGACGTCCTGGTCCGGGTCCAGCTTCGCGCCCAGCCAGGCCGTGGACTGCTCCACGTTGTAGACCAGGTTGCGGTGGCTCAGCATGGCGCCCTTGGCCACGCCGGTGGTGCCGCCGGTGTACTGCAGGAAGGCGAGATCGCCGAGGTCGATGTCCGGCGGCTGGAACACCAGGCTGCCGCCGTCGTAGAGGGCGTCGCGGAACGTCACGGCATCGGGCAGGTCGTAGGCCGGCACCTGCTTCCTGATGCGCTTCACCACGAAATTGACGATCTGGCGTTTCGGCGTGCCGAACAGGTCGCCGACCGATGTCGTGACCACCGTCTCGACGGGGGTCTCGCCGATCACCTTCTCGAGGGTCGTGGCGAAATTCTCGAGTATGACAATGGCCTTTGCGCCGGAGTCCCTGAGCTGGTGCTCGAGCTCCCGCGGCGTGTAGAGCGGGTTCACGTTGACGATCACCAGCCCGGCCCTGAGCGCCGCGCAGAGCACCACGGGGTACTGCAGGATGTTCGGCAGCATGATCGCGATGCGATCGCCCTTCGACAGACCCGCCCGCTCCTGCAGCCAGGCCGCCATGTGCCGGGACAGGCGGTCCAGGTCGGCATAGCTCAGGGTGACGTCCATACAGGTGTAGGCGGGCCGCCCGCCGTACTCCTTGAAGCTCGTCTCGATCAGGTCCCGGAGCGAGCGGAAGCCGCCATTGTCCACTTCCGCCGGCACGCCCGGCGCATATTCCTTCAGCCAGAATTTCTCCACGGAATCCCCCTCGTGTGGCCGGCGCGCCGCGGGCGCCGGGGAGAATGTGTCACCAGACTACCTATACACGGGGCCGGACAGGCGGGCAAGCAGGTGCCGGGCGGCAGCTCGTCATCAGTTGGCCATCACTCCGCCAGTGCCGCCGCCACCGCCGGCCAGGCGTTGTCCAGCATCAGCGGCTGGGCCTCGGCATTGGGATGGATGCCGTCGGCCTGCATGAGCCCGTCGTCGAGCGCCACGCCGTCCAGGAAGAACTCCACCCACTCCAGATCGTAGGTCTCGGCCAGCTCGCCGTACAGGGCATGGAAGCTCTCGGCGTAGCGGGGACCGTAGTTGACCGGGATACGCATGCCGAGCAGCACCACCTCGGCGCCGGCCTCCCGGCTCTGCTGGATCATGGCCTCGAAGTTGGACCGTACCACGCCCAGCGGCAGCCCGCGCAGGCCGTCGTTGCCGCCGAGCTCGATGATCACCAGCTCCGGCTCGTGGCGCGTAAGCGCCGCGCCGATGCGCGCCAGCCCGCCGGAGGTGGTGTCGCCGCTCACGCTGGCGTTGACGACCCGATGTCCGTAACCTTCCTGCGCGAGCCGCGAGGCCAGCAGCGATACCCAGGATTCCTCGACGGTGAGGCCGTAGCCGGCGCTCAGGCTGTCGCCCAGCACCAGGACGGTGGGCGGGGAGCCGGCTGCGAGATCGCTCCGGGCAGTGTCCGCCACGGCGACTTCCGCCACGGCGACTTCCGCCAGGGAAACATCTGCCGGCGAAACATCTGCAATGGCCGGTACGCCGAATACCAGCAGCAGGGTCAGAAAGAGCTTTTTCATGTCAGTGGATTCGAATGCGGCGCTCGTCGCCGAGCATCTCAGTAAAAAGGTTACCAGTCCGGAAGGAAGTCTGACCATTCTGGACGACGTCAGTTTCGCCATCGGTCGTGCCGAGTCGGTGGCCATCGTCGGGCCGTCGGGGGCCGGCAAGTCGACATTGCTGGCGCTGCTCGCCGGTCTGGACACACCCACCTCCGGTCGCGTGTGGCTGGAGGGCCGCGAGCTGTCGGCCCTGGACGAGGACGGCCGCGCCGCGGTGCGCGCCGCCCGCGTGGGCTTCGTCTTCCAGTCGTTTCACCTGGTACCGTCGCTCACGGCCATCGAGAACGTGATGCTGCCGATGGAGCTCGACGGTGCCGAGGATGCCCGCGAGCGGGCCGCGGCCATCCTCGCGGAGGTGGGCCTGGCCGCCCGCAAGGGCCATTACCCGAACCAGCTCTCCGGCGGCGAGAAGCAGCGGGTGGCCATCGCCCGCGCCTTCGCCACGAATCCGGCGGTGCTGTTCGCCGACGAGCCCACCGGCAATCTGGACGCGGCCACCGGCGAGCGCATCATCGATCTGCTGTTCCGTCTGAACAGCGAATCGGAGGCGACGCTGGTGCTGGTCACCCACGACGAGCCGCTGGCGGGGCGCTGCGACCGCCGCCTGGCGCTGGAGGCCGGACGCCTGGTCGGCCAGTGATGAAGACCGCCGCGTTTGCATTCACCGCGCTGCGGCGCGAGGCGCGCTCCGGCGAGCTGATCGTGCTGGCCGCGGCGCTGGCCATCGCGGTGACGTCACTCACGGCGATCGGATTTCTCACAGACCGCATCGCCCAGGCCGTATCGCTGCAGGCCGCCGAAGTGCTCGCCGCCGACATCCGCCTGCGCTCCGCCCGGGAGATGGACGAGGCGCCCCTCGCCTCCGCCCGGGAGATGGGCCTCGAGACCGCCGAGACGCTGACTTTCCCGAGCGTGGTGTTCGCCGGCGAGCGCAACGCGCTGGCCACCATCAAGGCGGTCGGTCCCGGCTATCCGCTGCGCGGCGCCGTGCGCATCGCCGACGAGATCTTCGGTGCGGAGCGCACCGTGGACGGCCTGCCGCCGCCGGGTACCGTGTGGGCCGACGACGCGCTGCTCGCCCGCATCGGCGCCCGGGTGGGAGACCGGGTCGAGGTGGGCGCGTCCACGCTGACCGTCGATGCCGTGCTGACCTACCGGCCCGACCAGACACCCGGCTTCGCCGGCCTGGCGC
>CAYQZN010000218.1:0-4884 GCA_964421805.1 uncultured Woeseiaceae bacterium | reverse complement strand
CGACGCCCTGGTTCTGGAAGAACGAGCCGTAGTAGGCCAGCGTCACCTGGCCGGCACCGAGGCTGTAGCGCGCGCCCAGATCCACTTCGTCGGTGGAATAATCGAACGGACGCGGCAGGTACACCGCATTCGTGAACAGCGAACCCGTCGAGATGGCGGTGCCGTCCTGTTCCTGGCGCCGGTAGTCGGCGAACAGCCGCAGGCGCGGCGACGGCAGATATTCGCCGCCCACCGTGAGGATCTGGCGGTCGCTCTCGATGTTCTGTCCGCGCAGCGCGCCGGGCAGGGCCGTCATGCCGTCGGTGCTGAACGCGTCCACCCAGCCGGAGGGCAGCGTGAGCAGGCTGTCGCCGCTCTGGACGTAGGGCGTGACCGTCGTGTCGAACACCCGCTCCGGGATCTCCTGATAGCCGAGGTCGAAGCCGAAGGTGCCCTGACGGCCGCCTTCCAGGCCGAAGACCCGCGAGTCGAGGCCCAGGTCCTCCGCCATCCACTTGAGCTGATAGCCGTCGCCGGCGTAGCGGCCCTGGCCGTCGAGGTTCGGGTAGACGCCGGACTCGTCGTAGCCGCTGAAGTTACCGTGGCGGAAGGCATCGTCGCCCACGCTGGTGGCGCCCACCTCGGCGTCGGCCGTATAGCCTTTCTCGAAGGGACAGCGCTCGCATGCCCACGAACTGGTGTCCGGTGCGGCAAGCGCCGGTCCGCCCGGGACCGAGAGCGCCAGCAGGGTCGCGAGGGCGGGCGCTAGGGTTGGTATTCTGGAGAGCTTGCTCATCACGTCACCGCATCAACTTGGATCCCGAAGGATGATTGGAACCGTGCACCTGGGTGTGGCAGTTCAGACAGTTCTGGCCCAGCAGCAGGCGTGAAGGTGTGCCGCCCGGCAGACCGTCCGGCGTGCTCGTGACGCTCGGATGTCCGGCCTGGGAGTGACAGCTCTGGCAGAGCATCGGCCCGCGCAGGCTGAGCATGCCCGGGTGGCTCGAGCCGTGGGGCTCGTGGCAATTGGTGCAGTCCTCGGACACCGGGGCGTGCTCCCAGATGAACGGACCGCGGGTCTCCGCATGGCACTGCCAGCAGGTGTCGTTCACCGTCTGGCGCGCCATCTGCAGCTCGGCAGTGGTGCCGTGCGGGCTGTGACACGAGCTGCAGTCCATCTTGCCCTCGTCCACGGGGTGGGCGTAGGGCTTCATCGCCGCGATCTCCTGGGTGCGGTGACAGTCGTAGCACACCTGCGCCTGGGAGGAGGTGGCGAGCACCGGGTCGTCCGGCTTGTGCGAGCTGTGGCAATCCGCGCAGGCCACTTCGTTGGCGTCGTGGGGCGTGCCGTGCCAGGTGACGGGCACCGTGGACTCGTGGCAGCTCAGGCACATGGCGTTCTGCTTCTCCACCGGCGCGGCCTTCTCGTCCGAGCCGAAGTAGACCACCGGCGGGCGCGGATCGCCGCGGCGCACGCGGCCGGTGTGCTCGCCGCCGGGGCCATGGCAGGCCTCGCACTGGAGCTGGTCGTGACCGAAGGGGCTGCGCTCGTCGGTGGGCACGCCGTGGGGTGTGCGGAACACTCCCAGCGTCACCTGGTCGCGGTGACACCTGAGACAGGTATCGGCGCCGTCCCGGCTGTATTCGGGTTCGGCGCCGGCTTCGTCCTGCGCGGACGAAAACGACGGCAACGCCAGTACCGTGCCGAGGACGGCCAGGCGGATGAGGATGGATGCTTTCATTGCGTTACGTCTCTGCGGCTGCGGGTTGCGAGGGCAGCGGGCATCGGGATCAGGGGGCGCCCGTCGCCGGACGCCCCCGCTCCGTCAGTTGAACTGGAACTCGCCGACGCCGTGGACCTCGGCCACGTCAGCCGAGCGGCCGGGGCCGTGGCAGACGTTGCAGGTCTCGACGCCGGAGGAGATCAGCGAGGAATCCGCCGCCTTCGTCGCGTTGAAGTCGCCGCCGTTCTGCACCATGTGCTCGCGGGCCAGATCGCCCGTGTGGCAGCTGGAGCAGACCGCGCTGTTCGGCGAGATCACCCGGTCGTCGACCGGGGTAGTCGGGTCGTTGGAGTCGACCGTCGTACCCAGGATCTCGCCGGGATCCACCGGATAGTAGCCGCCCGGCTCGTGGCAGCCCTCGCAGTTATTCAGCCTGCCCGGATAGACCACGTCGAAGTACGGGTGCGCCGAGCTGCGGAAGCCGCAGATGCCGGTGTTGCCCGCGTGGATGGCGTGGACCATGTACTTCATGTCGATGGTCTCGTCATCCAGGCCGAGTACGGTCTCGCACTCCGTGCCCGCCACCCGCACCGGAATATCGGTGGCATTCGGGTTGTGGCAGACGGCACAGACTTCCGGCTGATCCGTGCGGTTATTGCCGTGCAGCGACAGCTGCTTGTGGCATTCGTCGCACTTCTCGATGGCGACGGCGTTGCGGCGCGGCACCGCGTCGGCACCGTCGATGCCGAAGTACTCGATGGCGTTGGTGACCGCGATGCGATCGCTGAACACGCCGTCGCCGTCGAGATCGCCGGCCGGGTGGCCTTCCAGCGCCACGGCAATCGTCTCGGAGCCGCCGAGACCGGCCGGGATGGCCGTCGGCGAGGCCACCGTGTAGACGCCGTCTCCGTCCGGATCCGTGGCGGCACCGCCGCAGGCGACCAGGGCGTTGATGGAGATCGGCTCGGCGTTCTCGACGCCGTTGTCCTGGTTGTCGAAGTCGTCGGTGGTCCAGCCGATCGCGATGGCGAGGCGGCTCGCGCCGCCGGCGCAGGTCGTGAACGCCGGGTCGTTGGCCAGATCGTACGGAGCGCCACTCGGGTCGGTCACCGAGAAATCGACCTCGACCAGGCCGCCGGTCACCACGTTGCGCGCGGCGACGATGTTATAGACGAAGTCCTCGCTCGCCTCCAGCGACGGGATGCGGTGGATCTCGGCGGTGCGCACGAGTTCGCCGTCCGGGTTCGTCGTGTTGGAGTTCGGGCCGTGGCAATCCAGGCACTGGGAATCATCGACGAAGTTGATGCCCGGCGGATGCTCGCCCTCCTCGATCGCCCACTGGTCGTCGCCGTCGCCGGCGCCGTCCAGGTCGTAGTGGCAGGTGCCGCAGGAGGCGCGGTTGGCGACCAGACGCCAGTTGCTGGCTTGCGGTGTATTCGAGTCACTCTCCTCGTGGCAGGTCTGGCAGTTACGCACGTCCTGGGTGAACTCCACGTCAGAGTAATCGTAGACCGTGCCGCCGAAACCAACCACGATGTAGCCGTCCCGACCCACGTGGATGTTGTGGATCATCGCCTTCATGTCGACGGTGTTGCCGGTGTTGCCGTCGATGGAGGACGGGTTGTGGCAGGTCACGCAGTAGGCGACATCGGTGCGGGGACCTCCGTGGAATTCGAGGATGTCGTGGCAGGCATTGCAGGTGTCGTTATCCACCACGTCGTAGGTGAACGTGGGTGCACCGCCGGCCGGCACGAAATTGAAGATGCCGTTAGACGAGATAGGGGCCTGTCCGCGGATCTCGATGCCGAGACGATGGGTCTTGGTGGCGTCGAAGGCCGGGCCGGCCGGGTAAGCACTCAGGGACTGCGCGAACGTATAGGTATACGTGCCGTCGCTATTGTCCGTGAAGGTGCCCGCGCTGCCGCGCTCCGCAGTGGCGGCGGCATCCGCCACGCCACCGTCGTCTGCAGTCACATAGCTCTGCCATTCGGCGGACTCGCCGCTGCCCGCCGGAGGCGGTGACAGCTGCGCCAGCACGAAGCGGATGTCGCCTGCCGGCAGTCCCGTGAGGCCCCGGGTCAGGTCGTCGGTGAGGCGCAGCTCCACGGTGGGCGCGCCGCCACCCGCGGGGACGGTGACCTCGGTGACTTCGATGTTGATGCGCTCTGCGCTGTCGACCGGCACCGTATTGGAAGACGGCGGCGCCGGCGGCCCCGGCGGGCCCGGGATCCCCGGTTCACCCGACGGTCCCTGCGGACCGGGTGTGCCGTCGTCGCCCTCGCATCCCCACATCAGGAATGCCGAGAACAGGATGACTGCAAGGCGGCTTGCAGTGCTGTTGATGCCTTTCATCGCTACCGTCCCCTATGCTGCTTCGAGTGGCACACGAACGCGTGCCAACTACTGGTTTGGCGCGTCATTTCTAACAGATGGGTACTGCCGCTTTCATACCGGGATATACCTATAGCTGTTGCGACCGTGACACGGCGCACAGGTACCGGAATCGCACACGCCGGAAACGTCCTGTGGCAGAATCGCCACACGCGGCCGGCCGCCGGCCCGGCCATGGCCCGAAACACGAGGAAACCGCCCACGATGAGATACGCAGACGACCTCGCCGACTGGCTGGAGCAGCTGTTCCGCACGATCGACGACACCGACGCTGACGCCTTCGTACAGTTCATGACGTCGGACTGCACCTACCGCTTCGGCTCGAGCGCGCCGCTCAGGGGCCATGCCGCCATCCGCGAGGCGACCGTCGGGTTCTTCGCCACGATCGCCGGGCTCAGGCACCGCCTGCACCGCACCTGGCAGGACGAGGACAGCGTCGTCTGCGAGGGCTCGGTCACCTATCGCCGGCTCGACGGCAGCGAGATCACCCTGCCGTTCTGCAACGTCTTCGTGCTGAGCGACGGCCTGATCCAGCGCTACAGCATCTACGCCGACCTGAATCCGCTGTACGCTGACTGAGGCGCCGGCGGACCGACCGCCGGAAACCCGGCCGGCAGACCCAACCGACGGACGATATCGACATGGATGGCGCCCAGGTCAGAGAACTCCTGCGCCCCGGAGCCTTCCCGCACCCGGTCGGGGACCTGCGGCTGATCGAGACTCACATCTCCTGGGTCGTCCTGACCGGGGATTACGCCTACAAGATCAAGAAACCGGTGGAGATGGGCTT
>CAYQZN010000217.1:0-4889 GCA_964421805.1 uncultured Woeseiaceae bacterium | reverse complement strand
CCAGCCAGCTCATCAGCATGGAGGCCAAGCGGCTCGGTTTCGCCGAGGGCATCGCGCTGTCCACCGACGGCCTGGTCAGCGAAGGCGCCGGCGAGAATCTGTTCCTGGTGCGCGACGGCACGCTGTACACGCCACCGGTCTCCTCCTCCATCCTGAACGGTATCACGCGCCACACGGTGATCTGCCTGGCCGAGGACATCGGGCTGCCCGTCATCTACCAGAACATCCCGCGCGAAATGCTCTACCTGGCGGACGAGCTTTTCTTCACCGGTACGGCGGCCGAGGTCACGCCGATCCGCTCGGTGGACCGCATCCAGGTCGGCGAAGGCCGCCGGGGCCCGGTCACCGCGCGCCTGCAGCAGGCTTTCTTCGGCCTGTTCTCGGGCGAGACTGCGGATACCCGCGGCTGGCTGGAGCCGGTCGAGGCCGCCGGCGCGGCAGCGGGAGCCGCCGGCGCATGAGCTCGATCGATATGAACGGAGCGCAGACCCTGTTCGAAAAGGTGTGGAACCAGCACCTCGTCGTGCCCGAGACCGACGAGACGCCCGCCGTCCTCTACATCGATCTGCACCTGATCCACGAGGTCACCACTCCGCAGGCCTTCAGCGTGCTGCGCGAGCGCGGCCTGCCCGTGCGCCGCCCGGATCTCACGCTGGCGACCATGGATCATTCCACGCCGACGACGCCGGTGCACAAGCTGGCCGACATCGAGGTCGTCGGCGAGGGCGCCGCGAACCAGATCCGCCGCATGCAGGCGAACTGCGAGGAATTCGGCATCGAGCTGCTCGGTTTCGACAGCGATGCCCGGGGCATCGTCCACGTCATCGGCCCCGAACTCGGGGCGACCCAGCCCGGCAAGACCATCGTCTGCGGCGACAGCCACACCTCGACCCACGGCGCGTTCGGGGCGCTGGCCTTCGGCATCGGCACCACCGAAGTGGGCCACGTGCTGGCCACCCAGTGCCTGCTGCAGCGCCGGCCGAAGACGCTGGCCATCGAGGTCACCGGTCAGCTCGGAGCGGGCGTCTCCGCCAAGGACATCATCCTCGCCATCATCGGCGAGATCGGGGTCGACGGCGGCACCGGCCACGTCATCGAGTACCGGGGTGACGCCATCCGCGCGCTGGACATGGAGGCCCGGATGACCATCTGCAACATGTCCATCGAGGCCGGGGCACGCGCCGGCATGATCGCGCCGGACGACACCACCTTCGAGTATCTCTGGGGCCGCCCGCGGGTGCCGCAGGGCGAGGACTGGGACCGGGCACTGGCCCGCTGGCGCGCGCTCGCCACCGACGGCGACGCCGCGTTCGACCGGCAGGTGCGCATCGATGCCTCACGGCTCGCACCCATGGTCACCTTCGGCACGAACCCGGGCATGGTGGTCGCCGTCAGCGAGACCATACCGGAGGGCCCGGGACCGGCCTTCGCCAAGGCCCTGGACTACATGGGGCTGGAGAGCGGGCGGCCGATCGCCGGGACGCCGGTGGACGTCGTCTTCGTCGGCAGTTGCACCAACTCCCGGTTGTCCGACCTCGAGCAGGTCGCGGGCATACTGCGCGGCCGCCGCGTGGCGGACAACGTCCGCATGCTGGTGGTGCCGGGCTCGCAGCAGGTCAAGCGCCAGGCCGAGGAGAAAGGACTGGACGAGGTATTCCGCGCTGCCGGTGCCGAATGGCGCGAGTCCGGCTGCTCCATGTGCCTGGGCATGAACGGCGATACGGTGCCCCGCGGCAAGCTCTCGGTCAGCACCAGCAACCGCAACTTCGAGGGCCGCCAGGGCGCGGGCGCGCGCACGGTGCTGGCGAGCCCGCTGACGGCCGCCGCCTCGGCCGTGCAAGGCCGCATCGCCGACCCGCGGCCCCTGCTGGAAGGAGACTGAGCCCATGGAACCCGTGACGCGCATCGAGTCGGCCACGGTCGTCATCGACCAGAGCGACATCGACACCGACCAGATCATCCCCGCCCGCTTCCTGACCACCACCAGCAAGGAAGGGCTCGGCGAGGCCCTGTTTGCGGACTGGCGTTACAGCGCGGACGGCAGCGAGAACCGGGACTTCGTGCTGAACGATCCGGAGAACGCGGACCGCACGATACTCGTTGCCGGCAACAATTTCGGGTGCGGCTCCTCCCGCGAGCATGCGGCCTGGGCGCTGGCGGATTACGGCATCCGCGCGGTCATCAGCACCGAGATCGCGGATATCTTCCGCAGCAACGCACTGAAGAACGGCCTGCTGCCGGTGGACGTGCCCGCCGAGCTGCACCGCTGGCTGCTGGACCATCCCGGCGCGAACGTCGTCCTCGACCTCGAGACCAATACACTCACCCTGCCCGACGGCCGCGAGCACCGCTTTCGCATCGAGGCATTCGCCCGCTACTGTCTGATGCAGGGCACCGACCAGCTCGGCTTCCTGCTGAGCCAGGAAGACGCCATCACCCGCTTCGAGACGACACGGCCATGGAAGCCCTGATCGCCCTGCTGCCGGGGGACGGCATCGGCCCCGAAGTCACGGCGGCAGGCCGCCGGGTCCTCGAAGCCGTGGCGTCGCGCCACGGCCACCGCTTCGAGATGCACGAGGGGCTGGTCGGAGGCGCCGCCATCGACGCCCGGGGCAGCGCCCTGCCCCGCGATACGCTCGAACTCTGCAACCGCGCCGACGCGGTACTGCTGGGCGCTGTCGGCGGCCCGAAGTGGTCAGACCCGGAAGCGCCTGTCAGACCCGAGCAGGGCCTGCTCGACCTGCGTTCGGCGCTGGGTGTCTTCGCCAATCTCAGGCCCGTGCGCCCGTTGCCGGAGCTCTACGAGGCTTCCGCCATCCGCGCGGAACGGCTCGAGGGTACCGACCTGATGGTGGTGCGCGAACTGACCGGCGGCATCTATTTCGGCGACAAGCACCGCGACGCCGACAGCGCCTCTGACCTGTGCCGCTACACCCGGCTCGAAATCGAGCGCATCGTCCGGGTCGCCGCCGGACTGGCCCGCGACCGGCGCGGCCGGCTCGCTTCCGTGGACAAGGCCAACGTGCTCGAGACCTCCCGGCTGTGGCGGCAGGTCACGACGGAGATCGTCTCCGCGGAATTCCCCGAGGTGGAACTGGAACATGTCCTGGTCGATGCGGCCGCCATGCATCTCATCAGCCGGCCGGCCGACTTCGACGTCATCGTCACCGAGAACATGTTCGGGGACATCCTGACCGACGAGGCCTCGATGCTGTCCGCTTCGCTGGGCATGCTGCCGTCGGCCTCGCTCGGTGCCGGCACGCGGGGCCTGTACGAGCCGATCCACGGCTCGGCGCCCGATATCGCCGGCCGGGACGCGGCCAATCCCTGTGCCGCCATCGCCAGCGCAGCAATGCTGCTGCGCTACAGCCTCGGCCTGCACGACGAGGCGAACGAAGTGGAGCAGGCCGTCGCCGCAGCCATCCGCGCCGGGGCGCGCACCGCGGACATCGCCGCGCCCGGGCACGCCTTTCTCGGCACGCGGGAGATGACCGCCGCCGTGATCGAGCGGCTCGGCGAGGGCTGACGGGGGCTGCTACGGGTGCGGCAGAGGGCGCCGGCTTCAGCCGGCTGCCAGTGCCCGCGGCGCAGCGAGGCCGCGGCGGAACTCCCGCACCAGTTCGCCCAGCTCTTCCAGATCGATCAGGAAGCCGTCGTGCCCGTGGGGCGTCTCCAGGACCTCGTAACGGGCGTTCGGCAGATGGTCGGCGAGGTAGCGCTGTTCGGCAGGCGGGTAGAGCACGTCGGAGCTCACCGATACCACCAGGGCGGGCTGCCGCAGGCCGGCCAGCACCGTCTCCAGATCGCCCCGGCCGCGGCCCAGGTCGTGGCTGTCCATCGCCTGGGTCAGCCGGACGTAGGCCGCCGCGTCGAAGCGGTCCACCAGCTTGTCGCCCTGGTAGCGCAGATAAGACTCCACCTGGAAGAGCTCGGGGCTGGCCTGCTCGCGCCCGAACCGGCTCTCGAAGTTGCCCCAGCTCCGGTAACTGACCATCGCGATCATGCGCGCCACCGACATGCCCTGGCGCGGCGGTGAATCGTCCGGATAATGCCCCTGCCGCCACAGCGGATCCCGCCAGATCGCCTGGCGCTGGGCTTCGCTGATGCCGATGCACCAGGCGCTGTGGCGGGCCGAGACGCCGATGGGGGCGATGGCATCCACCCGGTCCGGATAGCAGGCCGCCCACTCCAGCACCTGCATGCCGCCGAGCGACGGCCCGATCACCAGCGCCAGCCGGCCGACCCCCAGCGCCTCCAGCAGGCGGCGCTGCAGGTGCACCATGTCCCGCACCGTCACCCGGGGGAAGTCGCCCCCCTGCCGCCGTCCGCCGTCCGGCGTCGGCGACAGAGGCCCGGAACTGCCGTAGCAGCCGCCGAGGACGTTACTGCAGACGATGAAGTCCCGTTCCGGGTCCAGCGCCTTGCCCGGGCCCAGCATGCCGGCCCACCAGTCGTCGGCATCCGCCGAGCCGGTGAGCGCATGGCACACCAGCACCGCGTTGGTGCCGTCCCGGTTCAGCCGGCCCCACGTCCGGTAGGCGACCACCGGTTGATCCACGACCTCCCCGCTCTCCAGGGGCAGCGGATCCGCCAGCTCCAGGTAGCGCGTCTCGGCCGAAAGCCAGCGGGCGATGCCGGTAGGCAGGCTCATGCCGCGTCCCGGCTCCGGGCTTTGGCGAAGGCCTGCTCGAAGTCAGCCTTGATGTCGTCGATGTGTTCGATGCCCACCGACACCCGGATCATGTCCGGCGTCACGCCGGCGGACCGCTGCTCTTCCTCGCTCAGCTGCTGGTGGGTGGTGGTCGCCGGGTGAATCACCAGCGTCTTCGCGTCGCCCACGTTGGCGAGATGGCTGGCCAGTTCCACCGACTCGATGAAGCGCCGGCCGG
>CAYQZN010000216.1:0-4944 GCA_964421805.1 uncultured Woeseiaceae bacterium | reverse complement strand
CGGCCGACCCGAATCGGCCGCTGCAGGCATCCGATCTGTTCCGGGGCCGCCAGGAGATCGTCATCGAATTCCGCGGCGAGACCTACCGCCTGAGGATCACGCGCAACGACAAGCTGATACTGACCAAGTAACCCGCCAGCCAGCCAGCTCGACGCCAGCACGCCAGCGACAAACATCAGGAGGACCGTGATGTCGTCTGAAATGCTGTGGCTGCTGGCCGCAACGGCTGCCGTCGGCGATGCGCCGACCGACTCTCTCCGGGACGCCGACGCCGGGATCGAAGTGATCACCGTCGAGGCCTCCAAAATTCCTACTCCCGCCGCGGACATCGCCAGCCGCGTCACCGTGATCGACGAGCGGCGCATCGAGCGCGAGCTCGCGCAGAACATCGGCGATCTCGTCCGCTACGAGCCGGGCGTGGAGGTCGCCGATCAGGGCAGCCGCTTCGGCCTCTCCGGCTTCAGCATCCGCGGTATCGGCGGCAACCGGGTGCAGATCGAGGTGGACGGCGTGCCGACCTCCGACGCGTTCTCCATCGGCAGCTTCTCCAACGCCAGCCGGGACTTCGTCGACGTCGCCAATCTCAAGCAGGTGGAGATCATCCGCGGCCCCTCCTCCGCGCTGTTCGGCTCCGACGCCCTCGGCGGCGTGGTCAGCTTCGTCACCAAGGGCCCCGCCGACTACCTGCGCGGCCGTGACAGCTACTACGACGTGAGCGGCGGTTTCAACAGCGTGGACGACAGCACCGTGGCCGGCGGGACCTTCGCCTGGCGCATCGGTGAGGTCGGCGCCATGCTGCGCGCCACCCGCCGCGACGGCGCCGAGCGCGACGTGCCCGGCGCCGATCCTCTCGACGAGGACAGCCTGAACGCGCTCGCCCGGTTCAGCTTCGGCGCAGCCGGCGCCGGCGGCATCGAGCTCTCTCTCGAGCATTTCCGGGCGGCCAGCGAGACGGAGGTCGATTCCCTGGAGCGCACCCAGGATTTCACGGCCGCCTTCGGCTTCCCCTTCGTCATCGACACCTCCGTCGTCGCGGGCGACGACGAGCGCGAGCGCAGCCGCGTGAGCCTGGGCCAGGAGTGGGTCGACGGCCGCTTCGGCACCGATTATCTGCGCTGGCGCCTGTACCGCCAGGACAGCGAGACGCGGCAGGATACCTTCGAGGCACGGGAGAGCTTCATCGCCGGCAGGCCGTCCGCCGCCGAGCGGCAGCGCTCGTTCCGCTTCGAACAGGAACTCACCGGCCTCGAGATCAACGCGGCGAACCGCTACTCCCTCGGCGGAGTGGCCCAGGAGCTGGCCTACGGACTCGAATACGAACTCACCGACACCGCCCAGATTCGGGACGGCACTGAGACCGATCTCGCCACCGGCGAGACCTCCGGCCAGGTCGGGCCCGATCTCTTCCCGCTGCGCGACTTCCCGTTGTCGGAGACCACCCGCACCGGCGTCTATCTGCAGAACCGCATCACGCTAGGCGCCGTTTCTCTCGTCCCGGGCCTGCGCTGGGACCGCTACGAGCTGGAGCCCGAGCCCGATGCGATATTCCTCGCCGACAATCCGGGCATCCAGCCGGTGTCCCTGAGGGAAGACGAGTTGTCGCCGAAACTCGGCGCCCTCTGGGACATCGGCGAGCGCTGGCAGCTGTACGCGCAGTATGCCGAGGGCTTCCGCGCACCGCCCGTCAACGACGTCAACGTGGGCTTCACCAACTTCCAGTTCGGCTACACGACCATCCCGAATCCGGACCTGAAGGCGGAATCCAGCCGCGGCTACGAGGCGGGCGTGCGCCACTACGGTGAAACGGCGCTCTGGGAATTAGCTGCTTTTTCAACGCGCTATGACGACTTCATCGAATCGTTCCAGGTCGTCGACTTCGACCCGATCAACTCCCTGATCGTTTTCCAATCCGTCAACGTGGACGAGGTGGAGATCGAGGGCGTCGAACTCCAGGGCCGCTACGCCCCGGCACTGCTGCCAGAAGGCCTGAGCCTGAACCTGTCGGCCGCCTGGGCGGACGGCGAGGACCGCACGACCGGCGCGCCGGTGAATTCGGTCTCGCCGCTGAATGCCGTCCTCGGCCTCGAATACGCCGAGCCGGACGGCGCCTGGGGCGCGAGCTTCATCGTCCGCGGCGCCGCGGCCCCGGACGAGCTGGACGAATCCGCAGGCCCATTGCTGAGCCCGGCGGGCTACGTCGTCTACGACGCGTTCGGCTACTGGCGGCCGAGCCCCGCCGTGCGTCTGCGGGCCGGCATCTACAACCTCACCGACCACGAGTATCTCAGTTATCTCGACGTACAGGGCGTACCCGCCGACGTCGCCGACCCGGAGCGCTTCCGGCGTCCCGGCCGCCACTTCAGCGTGGCTTTCGACTGGAATTTCTGACCCCATCGATATCCATCGATATCCATCGATACCCATTGATACCCACCGGAGGATCCCATGAGAACCGGACAACTGCTTTTCATCCCGCTGGCCCTGCTCGCCACGGCCTGCGCCAGCACCGGCGTACAGACCACGGCCGACACGCCCCCGGCACCCGCAGCCGAATCGCCGGCCTACCAGGAAGTCGGGAACCCGCGGTTCGCGGACATCCGTGACGCGCAGGCCAAAGCCGAGCGTGACCGCCGCGCCATCCTCGCGATGCAGGGCGAGTACGTGGTCGATTTCCACTTCAGCGAGACCGTGCCGCTCGCCGCCGGCTACGAGCGCCGGGACGACAAGGACAGCGGCGGCTACGAGGTGGTCTTCGTCGTGGAGGACGGCGAGGAGCGCATCGTCCTGCAGCACCTGCTGGTCATGCCGGGCGGCGCCGTGATCAAGCACTGGCGCCAGGACTGGGTCTACGAGGCCGAGGAGCGCTTCGAGTTCGTCGCCGACCAGACCTGGCAGGTACGCGCGATCGAGCCGGAGAAGACTGCCGGCGCGTGGACCCAGTGCGTCTACGAAGTCTCCGATGCGCCGCGCTACTGCGGCACCGGCCAATGGAATCACCGCTACGGCGTCTCCACCTGGACCAGCGACCGCAGCTGGCGGCCGCTGCCCCGCCGCGAGTACACGAAGCGCGACGACTACAATGCCCTGAACGCCGAGAACCGGCACACCGTGACTCCCCACGGCTGGACCCACGAGCAGGACAACACGAAGACGGTGCGCGACGGCCGCGAGACCGCGGCCACGCTGGTGCGGGAATTCGGCTTCAACGACTACCGCAGCATCACCGGCTTCGATTTCGACCCGGCGCGGGAGTACTGGGCGAAGACCGCTGATTACTGGGCGCGGGTGCGCGAGGCCTGGGACCGGCGGCTGGCGAGCGGCGCCACCCTGGTGCTGACGACGGAGATCGACGGCATGCCGATCATCCAGGGCACCTTCGCACAGGCGGCGAAGGTGGAGGAGATGAGCGTCGAGGAGCAGGTGGACGCCATCGAGAGCCTGCTCGCGAAGTGGACCAGCAGCGGCAGCGACGCGAGCCTGGCGGCCAACTGAAAGACGGGGGACAGTCGGCCCCGTGGAGCCGACTGTCCCCGCAGCTTCAGTACACGTCCTCCACCGTATTGTGGACGTTGAACTTGCCGGTCGGAGTCACGATGTCCGGCCCCTTGATGACGGACTTCAGCGTCCGCGTCTCGTCGTCCACCACGACAATGGCGGATTCCTCCTCCTTGCCGCTCCAGACCGAGAACCAGACCTCGTCGCCGGCCACGTTGTACTCGGGCTGGACGATGCGTTTCGGGCCCGGGCCGAGATCGGCCCATTCGGCGATGGGCAGCACCTGGTAACCGGCTTCCAGGTTATCGATATCGAAGACGGCGACGCTCTGGGCGACGTCTTCCTCGGGGTTCAGCGGCGTATCCACCCACAGGTTGTCGGACTCGGGATGGGTCTTGACGAACAGCGAGCCGCCGCCCTGCCCCTCCAGCACCCGCACCGCCTTCCAGGCATGCTGCGGATGACCCTCCGGATCCGTGCCGATGAAGGTGATGTTGCTGTTGCCGAGCGCGCTCGTCACCCACACCGGCCCGAACTGCGGGTCCACCAGGTTGGCGCCGCGGCCGGGGTGAGGGATCTTGGTGACGTCCACCAGCGCCTCGAGCTCCTGATCCTGGGAGTCGACCACCGCGATCTTGTCGGACTGGTTGGCCGCCGTCAGGAAGTAGCGCTGCGTGCTGTCCCAGCCGCCGTCGTGCAGGAAGCGCGCCGCGGAGATATCGGTCACCGTCAGGTTATCGATGTCGGCGTAGTTGACCAGCAGTATGTGGCCGGTCTCCTTCACGTTGACGATGAATTCCGGGTGCTTGTGGGACGCCACGATGGCGGCCACCCGCGGCTCCGGATGGTACTCCTGGGTGTCCACCGTCATGCCCCGGGTGGAGACCACCTTCAGCGGCTCCAGCGTGTCGCCCTTCATGATGACGTACTGGGGCGGCCAGTAGGCGCCGGCGATGGCGTAGCGGTCCTCGTAGCCCGGATATTTCGAGGTCTCCACGGAGCGGGCCTCGAGCCCGATCTTGATCTCGGAGACCACCTGCGGCGGATCCATCCACAGGTCGATCATGTCGATGCGCGCATCCCGGCCGATGGTGTAGATGTAGCGGCCGGAGGCCGACGGCCTCGAGATGTGCACGGCATAGCCCGTCGGCACGATGGAGACCACCTCCTTGGTGTCGCCGTCGATGATGGCGACCTGGCCTGCGTCGCGCAGCGTGACGGCGAAGAAGTTCGCCGTGTTGCGGTCGTGCTGCGGCTCTGTCGGCCGCTCTTCCGGCGGCACCTTGACCTCCCAGGTCTCCTTCATCTTCGCGAGACCGAATTCCGGCGGCTCCGGCGGCTCCTGCTGCAGGAAGCGGGCCATCATGTCGATCTCGGACTCGGTGAGCTCGCCCGACGTGCCCCAGTTCGGCATGCCGGCCGGCGAGCCGTAGGTGATGAGCGCCTTCA
>CAYQZN010000215.1:0-4983 GCA_964421805.1 uncultured Woeseiaceae bacterium | reverse complement strand
GGTGCTCGCCGAAAGGCGGGGCGTCGGCCTGGGTGGCGCGCAGCTCGTCCTTCTCGGTGAACGGCAGCTTTGCGATGTCGTCCAGCTCGCCGACGGCGGCCGCGTCGTCGAAACCGGCCTCGCGCAGCTTGCGCTGGTAGAACGCGGAATGCTCGAAAAGATAGGCGACCTGGCGCCGGTAGGCCTCCCGGTCCAGCGCGAACTGTTCCTCTAGCGGGCGCGTCTCTGTTTCCTTGTCATAGATCATTGGGACCACCTCTGCTGTGTCGGGTCCTGATATATCGGGCCGGCCCCGCCGGCGTACTCAGCCGCGATTCCAGCGCAGCGCGCATTCGGCGACGCGCTGACCCAGGCGGCGCGCTGTCTCCAGATCGGCCTCGGGCGGGCAGACGTCGGGACCCTCGTCGACGTTGGACTGGGCCATGGCGCCCAGCGAGCCGCCGAGCCGGTTGACGTCGTCGATGCTGCCCTTCGAGCTGTTGTTGCCCGGCAGCAGATTGAGATTCACCCAGACCATGCCGTGCTGGGCGGCGAGGGTGAGGAAGGAGACCAGCGTGTTCTGCTTGTCGCCGTTCTGGGAGCCGGAGTTGGTGAAGCCGGCGGCGAGCTTGTCTGCCCACTTCTGCGCCATCCAGCGCCCGGAAGTGGCCTCCATGAAGCGTTTCATGTCGGCCGACGCGCTGCCCATGTAGGTCGGGCTGCCGAAGACGATGGCGGCGGCCGCGTCCAGTTCGGACCAGCCCGCGGCCTCGGCGTCCTCCAGCTCCGCCACGGTGAGTTCGATGCACTCGACGCCGTCGACGCGGCGGATGCCTTCGGCGACGGCGGCCGCCTGCTTCGCGGTGTGGCCGTAGCCGCTGTGATGGACGATGCAGATCTTCGTGGACATGATTCCTCTCTCGGCCTCTTTCTCGCAATCGTTCGGATTTCGTCTCCGGCGCCGGGCCGAGCGGGTCCGCGGGCCGGAATCGGTGTCCTCCGGCCCCGTCGTGGGGAACCCGCGATGCCGGCCGCCGGTCGGGCGACCGCTGGTCGACTAGCGGTGGTACTGCTCGTTGTTCGGCGTGTGATCGCCGGCCAGCCAGCGCTTCAGTTCGCTGTGCGCCTTCGGCAGCTGGTCCGCGTTGATCTTGTCCACGTCCGGGTGGTCGACCGTGAATTCCACCAGCAGCTTGGCGGGATCGAACACGTACAGCGAATAGCAGTAGCCGTGGTTGAGAATGTACATGTCCGGCTCCTTGTAGCCGGCGGCCTCGAGGCGTTCCCTGATGCCGTCCTGGCTCTCCTGATCCACCTTCAGCGCCAGGTGGCGGAAGCCGGACAGCGGCAGCTCGGGGCCGAATTCCTCGGCATCCTCCTCGTCGGCGAACTGGAAGAAAGCCAGTGCCTCGCCGTCGCCGATGTCGAAGAAGCAGTGCGCGTAGACCCGCTCCTTGCCGAAGAGGTCGGTCTTCTCGCACCAGGTGGCGGTCAGCGGGAAGCCGATGATGTCTTCGTAGAAGTGGCGCACGGCTTCCAGGTCGCGGGTGACGTGGGCGTTGTGATGGAGTCTGGAATTTACTCTCTGTGCTTGCATGGTCTGAAACTCCTCGTCTGTTCCGTCTGCTTCGGGTCTGCTCAGAAGCGCTTGGAGAATTCGACGCCCCAGCGCCTTGGCATGCCCGGCCAGAGGAAGTTCGCCCCCGGCACGGGGCCCGGCGAGAACTCGGTATTGTATTCCTCGTCCAGCGCATTCTTCGCCCACAGCATGACCGACCAGTCGTCCGGCATCTCGACGCCGACACGCACGTCGACCAGGTCGTAGGGGCTGCGGACCGAGATGTTGCCCGGATCCCACCAGGTATCGCCGGTGCGCTGGTAGTCGACTCGCACGACGCCGTTCACACCGCCGAAGAGCTCGGTGGGCCGCTGATACAGCAGGCCGAGGTTCAGCGTGTACTCGGAGACCAGCGGGGCCTGGTTGCCGTTGTCGGCGGGGTCCGCCGCGCGCTCGATCTCGCTGTCGGTGTAACCGAGGCCGAAGTTCACGCTGAGGTTGTCGGTCACGAGCGCGCTGGCCTCGATCTCCAGGCCCTGGTAGGTGACCTCCGGGATGCTGCCCAGGTTCTGCGTGCTGGTGCCCGGATCGAAAAAGAAGAAGTAGGCGTTCTCGAAGTCCGTGTAGTAGACGCTCGCGGAGCCGCTGGCCCGGCCGCCCCAGAACGAGCCCTTGATGCCGGCCTCCCAGGTGTCCGCGATCTGCTCCTCGAAGATGTCCTCGACGCCGGGTTCCGGCACCGCGCCGCCGACGCCGGACTGGTTGAAGCCGCCGCTCCTGAAGCCGCGGCTGTAGCCGCCGTAGACCGTCATGGTGTCGCTCGGCTGCCAGGTCAGCGTGACCTTGGGCTGCCAGGCATCCCAGGTCTCCTTGCGCACCTCGCCGAAGGTCGTCAGTCCGCCGGTCGGGTCGTACAGCGGCTCGGTCAGCGTGGTGTTCTCGCGCTCGTCCTCGTCGTAGCGCAGGGAAACCGACGCCTCGAAGGTGTCCGTGAGGTCGTACGCGACCTCGCCGAAGACCGCCCAGGCGAAGTTGTCCTGCTCGTCCACCAGCAGGCCGAACTGGGGGCTCGGGTCCGTGGGATCGACGAAGACCGAGACGCGTGGCTCGGTGGTGACGTCGGGCACGCCATTGCCGCGGTCGATCATATTGCCGGTGGAGATGTAACGATCCGTCTGGATGAAGTAGGTGCCGGCGATCCAGCGCAGGCGGTTCTCGGCCGGCGACGTGAAGCGGAACTCCTGGCTGATGGCGTCGGACTCGAGATACTGGGTCTGGCTGAGGTCCACGAATTCGTCGCCGGTCAGGTCGCGGATGAGCGGCGCGAAGTCGAAGAAGTTCACCACGGACTCCTCTCGGGGCACGAAGTTGAACTGATCGCCGGTCAGCAGTTCCTCGAGATCGTCATAGGCGGTGATGGAGGTGAAGGTACCGAAGTCGGCCTCGTAGTCGAACTTCAGCGTGGCGTTGTAAAGGTCGCGCTCGTTCTTGCCCGGATTGTTGACGCGCACCGGGATGTCGGTGTCGTCCGCTTCCGGACCGATCACGAAGTACAGAGCCTGGGTGTCGAGCTGCGACGCGGAGAGCCGCAGGTCTGCGGAGAAGCGGTCCGTCGGCTCCCACAGCAGCTTGAAACGGCCGGAGATATCCCGGTAGGGATCGGCTTCCTCGTCCAGGAATTCGTTCTCGATCCAGCCGTCCGTGTCCACGTAGGAAGCGGAGGCGCGAAACTTGAGCGTCTCGCTGTCGCCGATGGGGCCGCTGACGGCACCGCGGGCGGTGAAGCCCGGGCCGTCGTCGGCGCCGAGTTCCATGCGGCCCTCCAGCTCCTCGGTCGGCTGCTTGGTGACGATGGTGATGGCGCCGCCGATGGCGTTGCGCCCGTACAGCGCGCCCTGGGGCCCGCGCAGTACCTCGATCTGCTGGATGTCGAACAGTTGCTGGTTGAACTGGGCCGGGTTGGCCATCAGTACCCCGTCCACGAGCACCGCGGCCGACATCTCGCTGTTGCGCGCCTGGGAGACCCCGCGGATGTTGATGAAGGAGTTGCCTGCGTTCTGGGTCTGGACCAGCGTCACGTTGGGCGTGAGCTGGATGAAGTCCTGGGGCGTGTTGATGCCGGCGGACTCGATCTCGTCGGCGGTGAATGCCCTCGCGGAGACCGGGATGTCTTCCAGCGATTCCGCACGTTTGCGGGCGGTGACCACCACTTCCTCGATGACCTGCCCCTGGGCGCGGACCTCGATGAAGGGCACGGCGAGCGTCGGTGCCAGCAGGCACACAGCGATCCTGGTCGATAGCTTCATTCTTGACTCTCCCCCGAGCAGTTTTTTGGACAGGACGGGGCGCATGCTATAATTTTCGCATAACGAATTCAACTTCGATATGCGAAAAAGTAGCGACGGAGGGGAGACGATGGCAGACCAGAGCACGACGGGGCGCACGGGCATCTGCGGCTATGACGCCGACAACATCCTGATCCGCGGCCGTAATCTCGTGACCGACATCATGGGCAACTACAGTTTCACGCAACTGATGCTCCTGCAGGCACTCGGAAAAGAGCCCGGCGAGATCCAGGTGCGCATCGTCGACGCGGTCATGGTGACGATCATGGAACACGGCATGGTGCCCTCGGCCGTCGTGAGCCGGCTTACCCACTACGGGGCGCCGGAATCCTTTCAGGGTGCGGTGGTGGCGGGCCTGCTGGGCGTGGGCGACCGCTATGCCGGTACCGCGGGCGAATGCGGCGCCGTGCTGGAGCGCATCCTTGCGGCGGAGGAGTCGGAGCGCAAGGCGAGAGCACTCGAGGAGGTGCGGAGTTATCGGAGCATCCGCCGGCCCGTACCCGGTTTCGGCCATCCCATCCATCAGACGAAAGACCCCCGCGTCGACCGGTTGCTGGAGATCGTCCGTGCGGCCGGCGCCGGCGGCGAGGCCATCGATGCCATGTATCTGCTGCAGGACGCGCTGCGCGAGGAACTGGGCAAGCCGCTGGTGACGAACATCAGCGCGGCGATGGCGGCGGCCATGGCCGAGGCCGGTATCCCCGCGCGGCTCATGCGCGGGGTGGTGCTCACGGCCCGCTGCGCCGGCCTGGTGGGGCACGTATTCGAGGAGATGTCCGAACCGGCTGCCCCGGCCATCTGGGAGGCGGCCCAGGAGGCCGTCGACTACGAGCCGTGATGGCGGCGGAGGCGCCGCTGGGCAGCCGCTCCCACGAGGTCGTCTCGGACGGGGCGCGTCTGTACGTCGAAGCGGTCGGCACGGGAGCGCCCCTGTTGCTGGTGCACGGCTGGGCGATGGACCATCGCGTCTTCCGCCCCCAGGTCGAGGCCCTGGCGCGGGACTTCCGCGTGATCGCGTTCGACCGCCGGGGCTTCGGCCTGTCCGAGGGCGAGCCCGACCTCTCGCGCGAGACCGGGGACATCGACGCCATCGCCCGGCAG
>CAYQZN010000214.1:0-5053 GCA_964421805.1 uncultured Woeseiaceae bacterium | reverse complement strand
CCAGCTACGACGGCACCGACGGCACGAGCCTGTTCGCCAGCGGCCAGGACGATCTGATCAACCTGCAGCTCGACTTCGACAATCTGGTCTCCCTCGTCGCGACCCAGGGCGCCACCCAGAACCTGTACGGCGGCTCTCTGGACCTCGGCTTCGGCTCCGCCAGCTGGGACTTCGTGGACGTGGATTTCGGCCCGGCGCTGGACCTGCGCCAGGAGTTCACGCTGACGCCCACGCTGATGGTGGATCTCGCCTTCTCGCGGCCGGTGGACTACCTGGGACAGATGGTGGACTTCGTCGGCGGGCTCGAATGGAATGCGTTGCCGGACTTCATGTTCGGACTCGGCGAGACGCTGGTGACGCCCACCTTCTATCTCGGCTACGAAGGCCAGCGCAACGTCGCCGGCTTCCTGAACGAGTTGCTGCTGGACATCAACGGGCTGCTGGAGATCGACCTGCTGACCTTCGGCATCTCCATCGGCAAGGACCTGGGCATTCTCGGCGATTACACGTTCAACCGTTCCTGGGGCCTCGGCTCGCTGGTGGAGGAGTTCGATATCGGCCGCCTGTCGCTGTTCGACCTCGACTTCGGGCTGGGCGGTTTCAGTGAGTACCAGGCTTCGGCGTTCAGCGTCCGCGTCGGCGAGGCCACGGCCGTGTCCGAGCCCGGTTCGCTCGGCCTGCTGTTGCTTGGTCTGCTGCTCCTGGCCGTCGCCGCCAACCGTCGGCGGCCCGAAGCAGCGACGGAGACTTTTCCCGCAAACGGAGGAGCATTGGCATGAGACTCGCGATTCTGTATCTGTCGCTGGGATTCCTCGCCGGCGGGCCGGCCTTCGCCGGCGACGGCGAGTCACGCCATGCCGTGCGCGGCGCCGGCGTCGTCGACTGCGCGACCTTCCTCGCCGAGAAAGGGGCCGCTTCGGATGCCTACGTAATGATGGGCGGCTGGATCGACGGCTACATCACGGCCTACAACCAGCTCTCCGACTCCACCTACGACATCACCACGTTCCAGTCGACGGAGCTGCTGGTCACGGTCATCGAGGGCCACTGCGAGGACAACCCGCAACATCGCCTGTTCACGGTGGTGAGTTCCATTGCGGAGCAACTGCGCGACCAGCGTCTGCGTGAGGCCTCGCCGATCCTGAACGTGCGCGTGGACGGGAAGGCGACCCGGCTGTACCGGGAGACGGTGGCCCGCATGCAGACCCGCCTGGATGAGGGCGGGCACTATGACGGACCGGCCTCCGGCAACTACGATGCCGCGACCCTGGAGGCCGTGCAGTCGTACCAGGGGAGCATCGGCTACGAGCCCACGGGCTTCCCGGATCAGGCGACCCTGTGGAAGCTGTTCGCGGACACGGGTTCCTGAGCCGCTGAACGGATCGGTGCGGCGGCAAGCGCCGTCGCACCGATTTTTTGGCAGGCGGGGGCAGGCGCGCTACCGTGGTGGCATGCAGCCAGCCGGAGCGCTCCCGCCATGATTTTCGTCTTCGAGGTCCACATCAAGCCCCACTACACGGCCGGGCAATACGCCGACGCCTGGGTGCGGGCGAGCCGCATCATCCAGCGGGCGACCGGCGCGAGAGGCACGCGCCTGCATCGCAAGATCGGCGACCCGCACGTGCTGCTCGCCATCGCCAGCTGGGAGTCGAAGGAGGCGCGGGACGCGATGGAGTCCACGCCGAACGAACGGGTGCAGGAGATCATCGCGGCCGAGGCCGAACACGTGGACATTCGCGTAGTCGGGGAGTTCGAGGATCCGGAGTGGGTCGTGGAGCCGCCGGCCGCGGACGACGGCCGGGCGTGATCTTCGGACGATTGTCGGTTGATTGTCGGACAATCGTCGGTCGATCTCAGGACGACAGCCAGCCGGGCCAGACGGCCGACGGGCTTTTGTCGCAGTGCCGCCTCACAGTGCAGCGAGGCTCGCCTGGCGCAGTCCGCCCAGCCACTCGTAGATATCCAGCTCGGTAAGTCCCGCGCCTTCGATCAGGGCGATGGCCTGCTCCGCCCGGGCCAGCGCGGCGGCGGCATCGCCGCCGTCCAGGTCCAGCTTGGCGAGCCGGTGCATGGCGTTCCAGACCTCGCGATGGGACTCGCCGAAGGCCTGCAGCCGGATGTCGAGGGCCCGCTGCAGGTGCTCGCGGGCGGTGGCGGGGTCGCCCTTTTCGGCATAGATCAGACCCAGCGTGTAGTGGGCGTTGGAGGTCAGCGTGTGATCGGCCCCGTACTCGCCACGGAATATCGCCAGCGCCTGCTGCCCGCTTTCCTCCGCCTCGTCGAAGCGACCGAGCCGCCGATAGACGTCGGCGAGCTGATCCAGGGCGCGGGCGTAACGGGAGTGCGTCGGACCTGCGCCCGCCCGCCAGATGGCCGCCGCCTCCAGCGCATGGTCGAGGGCTCGTTCGAGGTTGCCGCGCTGGCGTTCGATGCTGCCGAGCAGGTTGAGATCGAAGGCCACGTCGACGTGGTCGTCGCCCTTGGTCCGGCGGTCGATCTCGAGACCGCGGTTGGCGTATTCCAGGGCGTCGTCGTAGCGGTTCATGTTGGCATAGAGCGCGCCCAGATTGACGTAGGCGGTGGCCGTGTCCGGGTGGTCTTCGCCGAGCACGCGGCGGCGGATCTGCAGGGATTCCCGGTAGACATCCTCGGCTTCATCGAAACGTGACAGGGTGGAGTAGACGATGCCGAGGTGATTCAGCGTCGTGCCGCGCAGGTCGCTGTCGCGCCAGTCCGGGGCATCCAGCACCGCCAGGGCGCGGCGATAGTACCCGATGGAGCCTTCGTAGTCGTCCAGGTAATAGGTGATCGTGCCGAGGAGGTTCAGGGAGCGGGCCATCTCCGGGGTGTCGCCGCCGCTGGCCGAGCGCTGCAGCGCGAGCGCCTCCTCGGCGAGCTGCCCTGCGGCGGTCCAGTCCTCGCGGCGGTAGTGCAGCCAGGAGAGTTCGTTCAGGGAATCGATGAGGCGGCGGTCCTGCGGCTCGAGCACCTCGCGATTCAGCAGCACGGCCTCCTCCATGAGTTCCCTGGCGTCGTCGTAGAGCCCCAGGCGCTCGTAGACCCGGCCGATGGTCTGCAGCATGCGTGCGCGGACGTCGTCCTCGTCCGTGAGCTCCTCGCGGATGCGCACGGCGCCCCGGTCCAGGATCTCCCGCGCCGTGACCGTCTCTCCCCGGGCAGCAGCAGGGTCCGACACCTCGAACAGGTCCACCAGGAACTCGGTGGTGTTCTCGGCGACCTGCCGCTCGCGCACCGCGGTGTCCCGCTCTTCGGCGAGGCGCTGGGTGTAGAACACGGTCTGCGCGGCGATGGCGCCGACGACGACCGCGAGCGCCGCGGCGGCGGCACGGTGGCGGCGCAGGAACTTGCCCGTGCGATAGGCCCAGCCGTCGCCCCGCGCGCGCACCGGCTGATCGGCCCGGTAGTTGCGGATGTCGTCCGCGAGTTCCTTCACCGTGGCGTAGCGGCGCTGCGGGTCCTTGCGCAGCGCCATCATGATCACGTTGTCCAGGTCGCCGCGCAGCCGGCTGGCGCGCTCGGGCTTGCCGGCGGCTGCCGCGGCGCGGCTCGGCAGCACCGGTTCCGTATGACAGACGATGTCGCGGATCTCGGGGGAGGTGCGGGAGCCGAGATCGAAGGGCAGCGCATCCGCCATGAGCCGGTACAGGATCATGCCGAGGCCGTAGACGTCGGTGGCCGTGGTGACCGGCTGGCCGCTCAGCTGCTCGGGGCTCGCGTACTCCGGCGTCATGATGCGGGCCTCGGCCCGGGTCAGCGGCTCGGTGTCCGCCGGGTCCAGCAGTTTGGCGATGCCGAAGTCGAGCAGTTTCGGCACGCCGTCCCCGCCCACCAGGATGTTCGAGGGCTTGATGTCCCGATGCACCACGAGTTTGCGGTGGGCGTACTGCACCGCGTCGCAGATGGCGAGGAAGAGGTCGAGACGCCGGTCGAGCGAACGCGATGCCGCGTAGTCGACGATGGAGACGCCGTCCACGTAGTCCATGACGATATAGGGCACGCCCGCCTCGGTGCGTCCGCCGTCCAGCAGGCGGGCGATGTTCGGGTGCTCGAGGTTGGCGAGTATCTGGCGCTCGACGCGGAAGCGTTCGATGACCTGCGGGCTCGCGCGCAGCCAGTTGGCCATCTTGATGGCGACGCGCTGCTCGAACTCGTGGTCCGCGCGTTCTGCCAGATAGACCTGACCCATCCCGCCCTCGCCGATGACGTCGAGCAGGCGGTAGGGTCCGATGCGCTCACCCGCGACGGAGCCGCCCCACCAGCCCGACGACGCGCTGCCGGCGACGTCGCTGACGATGCCTCCCAGCGCCTCCGTCGCGCCGCCTGAGGTCTCCAGCAGGGCCAGTATCTCGGCCGCCAGGGCGTCGTCGCCGGCGCAGGCCTCGCGCACGAACTCCGCGCGCTCCGGGTGCGGCCGGTCCAGCGCCGCCCGGTAGATCTCCTTGATCCTGAGCCAGCGTTCAGTGTCCATGCGCCGCACCCCCGGCGTCGCCGATCTGGTGCATCAGCCAGGCCTTCGCCAGATTCATGTCCTTGTTCAGCGTGACCCGGGAGACGCCGAGGAGATCGGCCGCCTCGCGGGTGGTCAAGCCACCGAAATACACGAGTTCCACGGTGGAGGCGAGGCGTTCGTCGAAGCGCGCGAGCTTCTCCAGCGCCTCGTCCAGGTCAATCAGTCTCGGGTCGCCCTGCTCGGACAGCACGATGGACTCGTCGAGCGTCAGCGGCTTCCGGCCGCCGTCACGCTTGTGCCGCTGCCGGGCGCGGGCATGGTCAACCAGGATGCGCCGCATGATGCGCGCGGCGATGGACAGGAAATGGGCCCGGTCCTTCAGATCGAGCTCAACCTCGATCAGGCGCAGATAGGCTTCGTTCACCAGCGCCGTCGACTGCAGCGTGTGCCCGGCCTGCTCCTGCTGCATGAAGTGCCCCGCCAGGCGCTTCAGCTCCGCGTGCAGGTAGGGCACCATCTCGTTGAAGGCCTGCTCGTCGCCCTGCTGCCAGCGCGCGAGCAAGCGGGTGATCTCTTGTCCGG
>CAYQZN010000213.1:0-5058 GCA_964421805.1 uncultured Woeseiaceae bacterium | reverse complement strand
GCCACAGCGGGGCCGGACACTTGCGCAAGAGATGCATGTCGTCGGCGCCGAAGAGTCGCCGGAGATAAGGCGGGTCCTCCGCCGCCTTGATGACCAGGTCGTAACCATCTGCCAGCACGGCGCGGATGATCTCGAGAAACGCAGTGCCTTCCAGCAGCCGGAGACGGAGATCGACTCTCGAGCCGTAAGGACGAGCCACCGACTCCAGCGCCGCCAGATGCTCGGCATTGGACCACTCCCGCAGTGCGCTGGAGGTCGGGCCGCCCTCGGGCAGGCGCAGGTCGGTCGCGAGGCGCGGGATGACACGGGCGACGGTCAGCGAAGCCTGGTTGTTCTCCGCCAGAGAGACCGCACGCTCGAGTGCCGTGGCATCCGATGCCTGCTCCACTACACAGAGGATATTCCGGAAGCGTTCCATGAGAGGGTTCCCGCACTACCGTCCTGGCGCCGCAGGCGCGTCGTGGCTTCATTATCGCGACTGCTCCCGGCAAGACAAGCGCCGCGCGATGCGGCGGGGCCGATGACTGTCGGTTCCGCGCGAGGATTTCGTGCCGGCCGCGCAGGATCCGGCCTTCCCGATCGTCGAATCAAGGGCTTGCCCGGAGCCTCGCAAATACCTTTTGACCCGGCCGCCGTTTCCGGTAAATTCCGGTAGTCCCCGGACTGCCCGAAATACGCCACCGCATGCGCGCGTGGCGGCGGCTTCCCTTTGTCCGCTGCACGGGCGGACAGGTATGCCAGAAGGTGGCAGTTTGTCGGATCGGTATACAGGGAGGATCGGTGAGGCAGGTCGGCGACATCATCCGTACATCACCCGATGGGTTGGGCCCGTTGGCCGAGCTCGTGGCCTTCCCGTGCCCGGAGTTGCTGATCGGGCCGCCGGCTCTCCGTCACATCCGGAGCGTGGCGCTCATGAGGCTGGCGGATGCGACGGTCTGGATGCTGGTTCTCGACGGCGAGCCGTGGACCCATGAACGGCTGCGGGCCGCGGCGGGGATGCTGGCGGGCATATCCGCGCAGGCGTTCACGAAAGCCTCCGTCGAGCGCGTGTTGCGGCGAGGACTCGGACTCCGATCCCTTACCCTGGCCGCTCCGCCCGTCGATGGCATCGACGAGAACATCTGGGAGATAGAGAAGGTCGCCTTCGCGTGGGCCAGGGGGCCAGGCGCGCAATACCCGACCTCAGAGCCACCCGAAGCCAGTCCGGCCGTGAGAGAGTGGGCGGCCCGCGAAGCCTTGCGTGACGGGCTCCGCGAAACGCTGCATGGTTTCACGGGCGCCATGGACCCAAAGGCGCTGCAAACGGCCACGGCTGGCCGGCGCTTCGACCTGCGGGTCTATAACTACCTCGCGCACACCGGCTACCGGCGGTACCGAGTGCAGTTCGCCGAGGCGTTCCCCAGCCTGCTGCTCACCGCCGTTGTCGCCGAGCCGAGGAGCTTCGGCGAAGAACTGCGCTCGTTCGTCGATACGGGCGCGCCGCTGGTCAAGGGCCTGGCGGCGCGCTGGGATGTGCGGCCGGGTGTGGTCCGCCACCTCGTCGGTCGCGACTGGAGCCGCGTGGGCCTGCAATGGTCGAGGGACGCCAGGGGACTCGCGCTGGCGCTCGACGCCCTGAACCCCCAGGACCTCCCCGGCGACGATCGGGCCGAGTGGGAGGAATTCAATCGCATCGTCGTCACCGGCCAGCGCCTGTTTCTCCGGCCCGTATGGGAATCGCCGGCGGCGCTCAGGTGGCTGAGAATCTGCGTGCGCCTGTCCAGACGCAGGGACGGGCAGGCGCTCGGCCGCTGGTTGCCCCGATGGAACGATATCGAGCAGATAACCCGGTTCCGGGCGGCCCTCGGCCGGACTCTGCGCGATGAAATTGCCGACGCGCCGACGGGTCCTGGCGACAATGGCGAGAAAGCCATCATCGATGCCGTCGACAGGGTCGTCCTGCAGGTCGCGGATCAGGGGCTGCGGGAGGTCGCAACGCTGTTCGCGGAAGAGCTCAACCGGACACGAAAGCGCGACGCCGCCTGGCAGATCCGCGCCCGCGAGATCCTGATGCCTCTGATTCCGGAGGACTTCGTAACAGCCGATGGCGCGACTCGCGTGACGGCGCTGACCACCGATCGCCAGCTTCGGGCGCACGGCTCGAGGATGCGCAACTGCCTGCGCTCCGCTTTCGCCTCGTCGCTGGCGCGTCAGCGCCGTATCGGCAGCGTGTTCATCGTCGGACTCTACGATGCGCACTCGGACAAGGCGCTGTCGACGGCGGAGATCAGGGCGGTCTCCGCGTACGACGGTACCGCCGATCGCCTCGTCATCCGGCAGCACACGGCTACGGCGAACCGGCCGCCGTCTCCGCGTTGTGTGGCCGCCCTCCGGGAGTTCCTCTGCCACTGCGACACGGACGCGGTGAGGGCGCACCTGAGAGCGCAGTGGCGGGCGCTGCGCCGCATTGATGTCCGGGAGGACGGCGAATCGGTGAACTCGCCCACCGCGCTGCGCAACACGCTGGGCGAGCGCGTGTACGAGGGTCTGCTCAGCAGTGTTCGGGAAGGGCAATCGATCAGCGGGCACCCGCCGGGCGTCAGTCCTGCCGCAACACGCCGGTGAGCGTCAGCACGACCACCGCGGACAGGGCAGCGCCGCCGATCACGTAGAGGCTGTGGAGCAGCAGCCAGAACCAGCGCAACGGCCCTTCCGGCGTGAAGCGGCAGCGCATGTCCTGGGCCAGGTCTATGACGGGCAGCGCCGAATCGAGCGCATAATGCAGCGCATCCAGCCCCGGGCAGCCGCGTTCCGCGGAGGCTTCGGCCAGACCGAAAGGCAGTTGATAGGTGGCGGGCGCCGGATCGCTGTCGACCGGGAGAAACGGCTGTCCGAAACCGAACAGGGCGGTCGCGTACAGTGCGGCGCCGAGCAGCACGAACACCAGGAACGACAACACCGCGCGGCTCGACGAGTAGCCGTGCTGGCAGACCAGCATCAGCAGATTGGGGAACGCCCTGGCCCACGGACGATCCACACGGGCCTGTAGCCGCACCCGGATCTTCTCGACCGCGATCGCATTGGCCTCCCGCGTCAGTCCGTGCTGCCGCAGGACCCGGCTCAGCTGTTCGTACGGTTGTGGTCGAAACCTGCGTTTACTCGGGGTGCCGGCCGGATACTGCCGCCTGAGCCACGCAATGCGCTTGGCCGTCAGGTCGCCGTCGCCGACGTGGCGGATACGCTCGTAGGTCGCACCGTCGAGCATCAGATAGCCCGGTGCCGGCCAACCGGTGTCCGTGTCATCGAGTATCGAGTTGACCTCTATGGCGTCCAACAGGAAGCAGCCGCGGACCGGCACAGGCTTCTCGTGTGGTGATGCAGGCGCCGACCCCTCACCCAGCGCGCCGATGTTGTTGAACGCGAGGGCATTCGACACTCTCGCCTGCTGCAGATTCAGCGCGACCGGGCCGCCGGTCTGGAGCAACCCGCCGTAGTCCGGGCCCGGCGCCAGTCTCGCGTTGGTGAGGAAGAAACTGCCGCCGATTACCGCCGTGAGGAAATTGATCCTGCCCCGGGCCTCGAACGGCAGGTTGCCCTCGTCACTCGACGTCAGGAATACCGACTCCACCCTGAGGTCCTCGCAATGCAGAGCGCGCCCGTCGGGATTCTCGAGCCGCGCACCTTCGCACTTGAGGTCGCCAGTTACCTGGGCCGCGGTAAACCCGACCTCCCCCCGGGCCTCGCAGCGGTGTCCGGCAGCCGAGCCCAGATCGACGTTGCCGCCCACCATGATAGAACGGGCACTGAGCGCCGCATCGCCGCCGCCGTCAAGCAACGCTCCTGCAAAGCTCAGGTCCCCGTCGATGCGCGCACCCTCCAGCCGAATCGTCCGCGCAGCCGTGAAACGCGATCGCGCCGTAGAAGACAGGTCCAGCTTGCCGCCGATGCGCGCATTGTTCAGGTGAATCGCACTGGTTCCCACCTGGCTCAGTTCCGATTCGTAGTCGCTCACGCCCGTGAACTGCGACCCGGACAGATCGAGGTCGGCTCTCACGCTCAGGCTTGCACCGATGAAGGCCGGCAGCCGGCAGTCGACGAAACGCAGCACTAGGAACTCGGCGCCGCTGAGATCCACCGGCGAATCGAAATGGCATTGCCGGAACTCCAGTGCAGCCCTGCCTCCGTCCGCGCCAGCGGACGGCGGTCGCATCAGGCCGATGATCTCCGCACCACGGATGCGCAGCGGACAGCACAATTCTGCGCCTGTGGCTCTGCCGGCGTCGTAGGAACCGGAGATCAGGCGTTGCAGGAATGCAGCGGGCAGGCGGCGCTCCGCATCGGGCAGGGAAGTGAAGTCGGCTATCTGCCGGGCATCGATCGCGGCGAGGATTCGCTGCTGCGCCGCCTTCTCCAGGCGTTCCGTGTCATCTGCCGGTGCCGACATTTCAGGCCCGCCTCTAGGCTGTCGCCGATGGTGGAGTATAGCAAGCGGTCGCAGCTGATCTCTTCAGGCCCGCATCCGTGATGCACCTGTCCGTTCTGTGATCTTGTCGCTTGCCTGACCTGTGTAGTACTGGTCAACCTTCCCGGGCACCTTGCATCGACCGGGCGCGCAGATGTGGCTGATTGCTGAATTGCTCAAAAGGCAGGATCCTCACAAACCGCACACGCTGCTCACCCGCCTCATGCAGCATCGCCGGTCTGCTCGACTACTGGAGGAACCATGGTCACGGATAGACCTGGTCAATGGGTTTTGCTTAAGAAACAGCGCAACCGGATCGGATCAACTCGCGGGATGGGACATTTCGGCGCGAAAGCCGGGACCTGACGCACACGCAGAAATCGCTTTCACCACGTAGAATCATGCTATGACTGGACATCCACTCAAAAGTCTGCAATTCGCTCTGCTCCTCGGCGCGGTGAGCCTGCTGCAGGGCTGCGGCGGCTCGAGCGGCACGACGGCGCCAATGCCGCCTCCCGAACCGGACACCCGGCCATTCGCCCTCGGTTTTACCCCGTGGCCATACGAGGCAAGCACTACGGCTGTCAATTTCGTATACACGGAAGCCGCGTCGCGCG
>CAYQZN010000212.1:0-5066 GCA_964421805.1 uncultured Woeseiaceae bacterium | reverse complement strand
CCAGGCCGTGGATGCGGGGCCCGTAGGCGACGTTGTCGTAGATGGACTTCGGGAACGGGTTCGGCTTCTGGAACACCATCCCCACCCGCGCGCGCAGGGCCACCACGTCCATACTGCGATCGTAGATGTCCTGGCCGTCCAGGCTGATCTCGCCCGTGACCCGCGCCGACTCGATGGTGTCGTTCATGCGGTTAAGGCAGCGCAGATAAGTGGACTTGCCGCAGCCGGACGGACCGATCAGCGCGATCACCTCGTTCTGGCCGATCTCCAGACTGACATCGATGATCGCGTGATTGTCGTCGTAATAGACGTCCACGTGCTCGGTGCACAGAAACGGGCGCTTCGCACGGGGGTTCCCCACGGTCTGGTAGGCGCGCTCGTCCTGCTCGCGCCGGTACTCCTCGACCGCGGGTGCCGCGGGCGCGCTCGGGGTCAATTGATCGTCAGCCACTGGGGAGATCGGTCCTTGTTGAGCGCGGCCTGCGGCCGCCGTGGGGTCGATGTCGGTCCTGAATTCGGGCTTCATTCTCTTACAGTTCCCTGCCCGCCTCAACGGCGGACTGTCTAAAAGCTGCGCTCGAAACGCCGCCGCAACAATACGGCGGTGAGGTTCATCACCAGCAGGAATCCGAGCAGCACGATGATCGCCGCGGAGGTCCGCTCCACGAAGGCGCGCTCGGGGCTGTCGGCCCAGAGATAGACCTGCACCGGCAGCGCGGCCGACGGGTCCAGCGGCCCCTGGGGGATATCGACGATGAAAGCCACCATGCCGATCATCAGCAGCGGCGCCGTCTCGCCCAGTGCGCGTGCCATGCCGATGATGGTGCCCGTGAGGATGCCCGGCAGCGCCAGCGGCAGCACGTGCTGAAACACCATCTGCATCTTCGACGCCCCCAGGCCGAGGGCGGCCTCCTTGATGGAGGGCGGCACGGCCTTGATGGAGGCCCGGGCCGCGATGATGATCACCGGCAGCGTCATCAGCGACAGCACCAGCCCGCCGACCAGCGGCGAGGAGCGCGGCAGCGACGCCCAGTTGATGAACACGGCCAGCCCGAGCAGGCCGAATACGATGGAGGGCACGGCCGCCAGGTTGTTGATGTTCACCTCGATGAGGTCCGTCCAGCGGTTGCGCGGCGCGAACTCCTCCAGGTAGACCGCTGCCGCCACGCCGATCGGGAACGCCAGCGCTACGGTGACCAGCAGCATGTAGAACGACCCCATGAGGGCGCCGCGGATGCCGGCGAGTTCCGGATCCCGGGAATCACCGTTCATGAACAGCGCCGTGTTGAACTTCAGCTGCAGCCGCCCGGTCTCGGTCAGGCGGTCGATCCAGACGAGTTCCCTGTCCTTCACCGGTCGGGACTCCTCGGGCAGCGTGCGGTCGATATTGCCCTTCACCACCATGTCCACGTCGGCGCTGGCCGGCACCCACAGGCGGCGGCTCTCGCCGATCACACCCGGATCCGCCGCCACCAGATTCTGCAGCTGATAGGACGCACCGACGCTGACCAGCTGAGCCAGTGCACGGCGGTCGCGCCGGCCGCTCACTTCAGGGAAGAGATCGTACAGGCTCTGCCGCACCAGGCCGGAGTAGTCGCCGAGTGCCAGGGCCTCGGGATTCGTCGCGCCGGTGGGCGAGATGAGAGCCGGATCCAGATAGACATCCAGAGCGACCTGGGACTGTGCGAAGGCCTTGTAGCCGCTCGCGACGATGCTGGCGAAGAACAGCACCAGGAAGGTCAGCCCCACGGAGACCGCCAGCATGCCCAGCACCCGGAACCGGCGCTCGCGGCTGTAGCGCCGCGGGAGTCCTGCCTCCATGAGTTGCCGCGCCGTCTGTCTGCCGTCGCTCATTCGTACTGCTCCCGGTATTTGCGCACGACCCTGAGGCCGATCACATTCAGCACCAGCGTCACCAGGAACAGCACGAGGCCGAGGGCGAACGCGGCCAGGGTCTTGGCGCTGTCGAATTCCTGATCGCCCACCAGGAGGGTCACGATCTGCACGGTGACGGTGGTCACGGCTTCCAGGGGATTGCCGGTCAGATTCGCGGCGAGGCCGGCGGCCATCACCACGATCATGGTCTCGCCGATGGCCCGGGAGACCGCCAGCAGGATGCCGCCGACGATACCGGGCAGGGCCGCCGGCAGTATCACCAGCTTCACCGTCTCCGAGCGCGTCGCGCCCAGCGCGAAGGAGCCGTCGCGCATGGCCCGGGGCACGGCCGTGATGGCATCGTCGGACAGGGACGAGACCAGCGGGATGATCATGATGCCCATGACCAGCCCGGCGGCCAGCGCGCTCTCCGAGGCCACGTCCAGGCCAATGCCGGTGCCAACCTCCCGTATCAGCGGCGCCACGGTCAGTGCCGCGAAAAAGCCGTACACCACCGTCGGGATGCCCGCCAGCACCTCCAGCAGCGGCTTGGCGGTGGAGCGGAAGCTCGAGCGCGCGTATTCGGTGAGGAAGATCGCCGTCATGAGTCCGATGGGCACGGACACGAACATGGCGATGGCGGTGATGAGCAGCGTGCCGGTGAATAGCGGTACGGCGCCGAAGGCACCGGAGGAGCCCACCTGGTCGGCGCGGATGGCGGTCTGGGGGCTCCACTCCACCCCGAACAGGAACTCCGTGATCGGCACCTTGCGGAAGAACAGGATGGACTCGAACAGCACCGAGAGTACGATGCCGACCGTGGTCAGGACGGCGATGGTCGAGGCGGCGAGCAGGGCACTCTGCAGGACGCGCTCCACGTGGTTGCGGGCCCGGAAAGTCGGCGAGATGCGGCGCCAGGCCAGCGTCGCCCCGCCCACCGCCGCCGCCAGCACGAATATCGAGAGCAGCAGCCGGCTCTTCGCCCGCGTCTCCAGGTAGAAATCGGCCGCCGCGCGCATCTCCGCGTCGACGTCGGTGCTGACCACGTCCCCGGCGGCGAGGTTGCGGATATCGTTGACGGCGAGATCGAGTGCCCCGGCGGACATGGCACGCACCGACTCCGGCAGCCGGTCGACCATCAGCGCGGTGATCACACGGGGTTCCAGCGTGATCCACAGCAGGATGATGGCGAGCCCGGGCAGCAGGCACCAGATGGCAGTGAAGTAACCGTAATAACTCGGCAACGAATGCAGGCGCGCCATCGGCCGGTCGCCGCCCGCCGTGGCCAGGGAGCGGCCGCGGCCGAGACGATAGGCTGCAGCGCAGAGGAACAGCAGGATCAGCAGCAGTGTCTCGGGCTGCATTCGGTCACCCTTCCATCGTGGACCGGGTTTCGCGCGGCGGCCGGCTGACCGCCGCGCGTCCCTCGTCTCTCGTTATGGTCGTCCGGTCCGGCCCCGGCTCAGAGCCGGATCGGAGTCAGCGATTCCACGGCAGCCAGCACCCTGGCCCGTTCCGGCTCCGGCATGGGGATCAGGCCGCGCTCGGACAGGTAGCCGTCGACGCCCCACGCGCGTTCGCTCGTCATTTCGCGCAGGAATTCTCTCATACCGGGGATCACGCCGACATGAGCCGCCTTGACGTAGGAGTAAAGCGGCCGGGATACCGGGTAGTCGCCCGAGGCGATGTTCTCGAAGGTCGGCTCCACGCCGTCGATGAACGAGCCGTGGACCTTCTCGACGTTCTGATCCAGGAAGCTGTAGCCGAAGACGCCGAGGGCGGCCGGGTTTGCATCCAGCTTCTGGACGATGAGGTTGTCGTTCTCGCCCGCTTCCACGTACACGCCGTCCTCGCGGATGGAGTGGCAGATCGTCTTGTAGCGGGTCTCGTCCTCGTCCTCGAGCGCGGCGATCCAGTCGAACGTCTGACAGCCGCCCTCCATGGCGAGCTCCACGAACGCATCGCGGGTGCCCGAGGTGGGCGGCGGGCCCAGCACCTCGATCTCTGTATCGGGCAGATTCGGGTCCACCTCGCTCCAGGCCGTATAGGGATTCGGCACCAGTTTCTCGCCGCCTGCCGGGTCCGGGACCTCCTTGGCGAGGGCCAGGAAGATATCGCGGCGGCTCAGCTGGTATTGCTCGGATTCCACGGCATTGGCCATTACGATGCCGTCGTAGCCCAGCTTCACCTCGATCACGCCGGTGACCCCGTTCTCGGAGCACATGTCCAGCTCGGACGCCTTCACCCGGCGGGAGGCATTGGTGACGTCGGGGTGGTCCACGCCGACGCCGGCGCAGAACAGTTTGAAGCCGCCGCCCGAGCCGGTCGCCTCCACCTTGGGCGTACGGAACTGGGTGGTCTTGCCGAACCGCTCGGCCACCACCGTGGTAAACGGATAGACGGTAGAGGAGCCGACGATATAGATGTAGCTGCGGCCACTCTGGGCGATGGCGGTGCCGGCCACCAGCAGGCCGAGTCCGATGCCGGCGAAGGTTGCAACGGTTGCGATTCGGCCCGGAGCTGTGCTTCTCTTGCTCACGATTTACTCCCGCGGTTCAGGCGATGTTCGGGGACGCAGAGGATAGCCCCGCAATGTTACGGAAATATTGCAGGTCGTTCTCTCTGTCGGGAACCCGATCCAAGACTAATATTTTTATTATCAGAGATTTAAAAGCTATTTCTCATGTCCGATATCACCGCCGTCGACGACGAAAATGCGTTCGCTGCAGAGGAACCGGTCCGCCTCGCCTGCGAACTGATCCGCCGCCGGTCGGTGACACCCGAGGACGCCGGCTGCCAGCTTCTCATGGCCGAGCGCCTGGCCGTCCTGGGCTTCAGGATAGAGCATCTGCGCTTCGGTGACACGGACAATCTGTGGGCCCGCCGGGGCGAGTCGGATCCCGTCTTCTGCTTCGCCGGCCATACGGACGTGGTCCCGCCCGGCGACCTCGCGGCATGGTCCAGCGATCCCTTCGAGCCGACCTTCCGCGACGGACTGCTCTACGGCCGGGGCGCGGCCGACATGAAGTCGAGCCTGGCCGCCATGCTGGTGGCGACGGAACGTTTCCTGGCGGCGCATCCCGACCACGCGGGCTCCATCGCCTTCCTCATCACCAGCGACGAGGAAGGACCGGCGCGGGACGGCACGAAGCGGGTGATCGAGACGCTGCAGGAACGCGGCGAACACATCG
>CAYQZN010000211.1:0-5095 GCA_964421805.1 uncultured Woeseiaceae bacterium | reverse complement strand
GACGGCGATCCGCCGATGGACGACTTCTTCGAAGAAGAATTCCTCGACGAGGAATGACGTAGGAGGGGCTTTAGCCCCGATTCCGTTAAAAAATCGGGCCTGAAGGCCCTCCTACATGGAGATTTACGCCGCTTGCGGTTTGTCTTCCGCGCCTTCCGGTTCCAGCGCCGCCTGCAGCGCCTGGTCCACGTTCTCCAGCCAGATGAACTCGAGCTGTTCGCGCGCCGATTCGGGCACATCCTCCAGGTCTTTCTTGTTGCGCGCGGGCAGCAGCACCGTGTTGATGCCGGCGCGCAGCGCCGCGAGCACCTTCTCCTTGATGCCGCCCACCGGCAGCACCAGTCCGCGCAGGCTGATCTCGCCGGTCATCGCCACGTCCTTGCGCACGTTGCGGCCGCTCAGCAGTGAGGCGACGGCGACGAACATGGCCACGCCGGCGCTGGGCCCGTCCTTCGGGATGGCGCCCGCGGGCACGTGGATGTGCACGTCGTTCTGCTCGAACTCCTTCACGGCGGCGTCGAGACGGTCCACCCGGCTCTTGTTCAGGCTGAGCGCGGCCTGGGCGCTCTCCTTCATGACGTCGCCGAGCTGGCCCGTGAGGATCAGCTTGCCCTGACCGGGGATGCGGCTCGCCTCGATGAAGAGGATGTCGCCGCCCACCGGCGTCCAGGCGAGACCGGTGGCGACGCCGGGCACGCTGGTGCGCAGCGCCACCTCGCTCTCGAACTTCGGGGCGCCGAGGATCGACTGCAGGTCGTCCGCGGTCACGTGCACAGAGTCCGCCGTGCCTTCGGTGATCTTCATCGCGGCATGGCGCAGCACCGCGCCGATCTGGCGCTCGAGGTTACGCACGCCGGCCTCGCGGGTGTAGCCGTCGATCAGCTTTTCGATGGCGTCGTCGTCGACGGAAGCCTGTTCGGCTTTCAGACCATTCGCTTCGAGCTGACGGCCCACCAGGTAGCGCCGGGCGATCTCGAGCTTCTCCTCCTGGGTGTAGCCGGGCAGCTCGATCACCTCCATGCGGTCGCGCAGCGGCCCCGGGATGTTGTCCAGCACGTTGGCAGTGCCGACGAACAGCACCTTGCTGAGGTCGAAGGGCACGTCCAGGTAGTGGTCCTTGAAGGTGGAGTTCTGCTCCGGGTCCAGCACCTCCAGCAGCGCGGACGACGGGTCGCCGTGGAAGCCCACGCCGAGTTTGTCCATCTCGTCCAGCATGTACACCGGGTTGCGGGTCCCGGCCTTGACGATGCTCTGCACGACGGAGCCCGGCATGGAGCCGATGTAGGTGCGGCGATGGCCGCGTATCTCGGCCTCGTCGTGCACGCCGCCGAGGCTCGCGCGCACGAACTCGAGGCCCAGCGCACGGGCAATACTCTGGCCCAGCGAGGTCTTGCCGACACCCGGCGGTCCCACGAAGCACAGGATGGGGCTGCGCCCGGTCGGGTTCAGCTTGCGCACCGCGAGATACTCGAGGATGCGGCGCTTCACCTTGTCCAGGCCGTAGTGGTCTTCGTCCAGGATCTGCCGGGCCCGGGCGATGTCGATGTTCTCCTCGTCCTCCTTCGACCAGGGTACCGAGGTCAGCCAGTCGAGGTAGGTGCGGATCATGGAGTGCTCCGCGGCGGCCTCCGGCATGGCCTTCAGGCGCTTCAGCTCCTTGCGGGCCTGCTTCTCGGCCTCCGGCGGCATGCCGGCCTCGTCGATGGCCTTGCCGATCTCCTCCGCCTCGGGCGCGCCCTCGTCCTCGCCGAGCTCCTTCTGGATGGTCTTCAGCTGCTCGCGCAGCAGGTACTCGCGCTGGCGCTCGTCGATCTTGTCCTGGGTCTGCTCGTCTATCTCCTTCGAGAGCTTGAGCACCTTCAGGCGGTGGGTCAGGAATTCGGCCAGCCGCTCGAGGCGCTCGCGCACCTCGACGGTCTCCAGAATGAACTGCTTCTCAGCCGGCTTGATATCGATCAGGCCCGCGACCAGGTCGGCCAGCAGCCCCGGCGACTCGATGCTCTGCAGCGCCGTCGGCAGCTCCGGCGGCACCTGAGGCAGCAGCTGGATCAGCTCGCCGGATTTCTGCTTGACGTGATTCGCCAGCGCCTCGGCCTCCGGGCTGGTGCCCTTGGGTTCGGGGATGGTGTCGAATCGTGCCGCCATGAACGGCAGTCCGGGGACGAAGTCGAGCACCCGGAAGCGTTCCTCGCCCTGGCAGATGAGGTGGTGCATTCCGTTGGGCGCGGTGATGTAGCGCACCACGCTGACGATCGTGCCCACCTTGTAGAGATCTTCCGGACCGGGCTCGTCCACGGCGGGATCCCGCTGCAGCACCAGCCCGAGCTTGCGATCGTTCTTCACGGCCTCCTGGGCCGCGGCGATGGAGACCTCCCGGCCGAGCGCCACCTGAGTCACGGCGCCAGGGAAGACGATGAGATTGCGCACGGGCAGGACCAGCAGCACGTCCTCGGGGACGCGGGACTCGCCGTTTTCCTCCTCCGCGCGAGGTTCGATCTGTTCGTTGCGTTCGTTCACTGCGTTACGGGGATGATGGTTGCCTCTGGAACGCAGAGATGGTGCCGTGGGTACTCCCTTTCAATCCCCTGCGTCGTCCTCGGCGGCGGCGCCGGCGGAGCTTTTCCGCCCGGACGATGAGTCAGCCGCGGGGTCGCCAGCCGTGGTTCGGATGGCGGTCCACCAGGCGGCGGTCGCGGAACGCCAGGACGAGCAGCCCGCCTGCGACGAAGCCGCCCACGTGCGCCCAGAAGGCGACGCCCCCGCCCTGCGAGCCGATGGTGCTGAAGCCGCTGATGAGCTGGATCAGGAACCAGTAACCCAGCATGAACATGGCCGGTACGGCGATGGTGGTGATGTAGAAGCCGAACACGATCAGCATGTGCACCCGCACCTTCGGATACAGCAGGATGTAGGCACCCATGACGCCGCCGATGGCGCCGGAAGCGCCCACCATGGGGATGGTGGAGTCCGGGTCGAATACGGTCTGCAAGGCCGCCGCCGCGAGGCCGCACAGCAGGTAGAAGATCACGAAGCGGGTGTGGCCCATGGAGTCCTCGACGTTGTTGCCGAAGATGTAGAGGAACCACATATTGCCGATCAGGTGGAACCAGCCACCGTGCAGGAACATGGATGTGACGGCCGTGTACCAGGTTGAGGTGTCGCCCAGCACGCAGGTGATGCCCGGCCCCAGCGGCACCCGGGTGCCGGCTGACGCCGTCTGCAGCACCTCGCCGGGAATCAGCGCCAGGTTGCACATCGAGCGCGACAGCGCCGGCTCCGTGCCGAGGCCCTGCACCAGCGCCCAGGCGAGCACGTTGAGCCCGATCAGGCCCCAGGTCGCGTAGGGCGTCAGGAAATGCGGATTCTCGTCGCGTAGCGGAAACATCGATGGCTCTCATTGGTGCGGCGCCGGGCTATCATGTAGGAGGGCCTTCAGGCCCGATTTTTTAATGGATCGGGGCTAAAGCCCCTCCTACAGGCACATTGTAGGAGCGCCTTCAGGCGCGATACGCGGTCGGGCCTGAAGGCCCTCCTACACGGTATAACCAGACAGGATGGTGACGATGCCACAGCTTTTCAAAGTGATCACTGCGATATTCCTCGTTGCGGGTGCGCCCGTCCAGGCCGCCACCGTTGCCGTCATAGGCACCGGAGACGTCGGCGGCACGCTGGGACCGCGGCTCGGCGCGCTCGGCCATACGGTGGTCTACGGCTCGCGGACGCCGGAGGCGGAACGGGTGCGCGAACTGGTCGAGAGCACGCCGGGCGAGGCTGCCGCGGCAACTCCGGCCGAGGCAGCGGGGGCAGCGGAGATCGTGATCCTGGCCGTGCCCGCCGCGGTGGCGGTCGAGCTGACGCAGAGCCTGGGCGATCTGGCCGGCAAGCTCGTCATCGATCCCACCAATCCGTTCCGCTTCACCGACGACCGGCTGGCGGTGCGGACCATCGACGACTCCATCACGGAGCGCGTCCAGGCGGCCGCCCCGGGTGCGCGGGTGGTAAAGGCGTTCAACACGCTCTCCTGGCAGACCATGGCGGATCCCTCCATCGCGGGCGGGCCGGTGACCATCCCGCTGGCCGGCGACGACGCGGCGGCGAAGGCGCGGGTCGCGGAGCTGGTCCGGGAGCTCGGTCTCGAGGCGCTGGACGTGGGCCCGGCGCGCTACGCGCGTGAGATCGAGGGTATGCTGATACTCTGGATGAACGCGCGGCTGAACGGCCGGGGATTCGACTACCACCTGCGTCCGACGCCCGGGCGCCTGTGAGCAACGGAGAGCGGACATGAAACGCAGCGGCGCCTGGCTCGCGGCGAGAGCCCTGGAGAATATCGGTGTGCGTTACACCTTCGGCGTGCCGGGGGTGCACAACACCGAGATCTACGACGAGCTGAACCGCAGCGAACAGATCACGCCGGTGCTGGTCACCCACGAGCAGGGCGGTAGCTTCATGGCCGAGGCCTGGAGCCGGGTCTCGGACTCCATCGGCTGCCTGGTGATCGTGCCGGCCGCCGGCATGACTCACGCCATGAGCGGCATCGGCGAGGCGTATCTCGACGGCGTGCCGCTGCTGGTGATCTCCGGCGGCATCCGCCGCGACTCGGGCCGTCACTACCAGCTGCACGAGCTGGACCAGCAGCAGGTGCTGGACGGCATCACCAAGGCGGCCTTCCTGGTGGATAGGCACGAGGACGTGGTGGCGAAAATCTACGAGGCGGCGGAGATCGCCACTTCGGGGTTGCCCGGGCCGGTATTCGTGGAGATCGCGAGCAACGTGCAGATGTTCACCGCCGACGTCGACGAGCCGCAGCCCTACCGGCCCTCGTACGAGCCGCCAGGGCCCGATGCCGGTCTGGTGGAGCGGGCGGCGGAGATGCTGCTGGCGGCGGAGCGCCCCGGGCTCTACCTCGGCTGGGGCGCGCGCGAGGCCACGGAATACAGCGTGGAGATCGCGGACCTGCTGGGCGCGCCCGTCGCGACGACGATGCAGGGCATCAGCGTGTTCCCTCACGACCACGCCCTGCATACCGGCATGGGTTTCGGGCCCTCGGCGGTGCCGGCGGCCCGCAACGCCTTCGCGAAGGTGGATTGCCTGCTCG
>CAYQZN010000210.1:0-5100 GCA_964421805.1 uncultured Woeseiaceae bacterium | reverse complement strand
CGAGCATGATGTTCTCGCGCTCGACCCCGAGGTCCTCCAGCATCTTGATCACGGCCGCGTTCATCATGGGCGGCCCGCACAGGTAGTACTCGCAGTCCTCGGGGGCCGGATGGTCCTTCAGGTACTGCTCGTAGAGCACCTCGTGGATGAAGCCGGTGGGGCCTTCCCACTCGTCCTCGGGCAGCGGGTCGGACAGCGCCACGTGCCAGTCGAAATTGTCGTTCTCCGCGGCCAGGCGATCGAAGTCCTCCACGTAGAACATCTCACGCTTGCTGCGGGCGCCGTACCAGAAGGTCATCTTGCGCTCGGTGTGGAGGCGTTCCAGCTGATCGAAGATGTGGGCGCGCATCGGCGCCATGCCGGCACCGCCGCCGACAAAGACCATCTCGGCCTTCGTCTCCTTGGCGAAGAAATCGCCGAACGGACCGGAGATGGTGACCTGGTCGCCGGGTTTCAGCGAGAAGATCCAGGAGGAGACGATGCCCGGCGGGATGTCCTTGTCGGCACCCGGCGGCGGGGTCGCAATGCGTACGTTCAGCATCACGACGTCCTTCTCCAGCGGGAAGCTGGCCATCGAGTACGCACGCTCCACCTTCTCCTTCGTGTGCGACTCGTAACGCCAGAGGTCGTAGCGGTCCCAGTCATCCCGGAAACGCTCCTCCACGTCGAAGTCGCTGAATTTCACGTCGTGGGGCGGGCATTCGATCTGGATATAGCCGCCGGCGCGGAAGTCGAGGTCCTCGCCTTCCGGCAGCGCCAGCTTCAGCTCCTTGATGAAGGTGGCCACGTTGTGGTTGGAGACCACCTTGCAGTCGAGCTTGCGCACGCCGAACACTTCGTCCGGCACCCGCACCTCCATATCCTGTTTCACCGTGACCTGGCAGGACAGACGGCAGTCCTCGTCCACCTCGCGCCGGGACAGGATGGAGGCCTCGGTGGGCAGCACGGCGCCGCCGCCGGCGAGCACCTGCACCCGGCACTGGCCGCAGGTGCCCTTGCCGCCGCAGGCCGAGGCGATGAACAGGCCGGAGTCGGCCAGACCGCCGAGGAGCTTGACGCCCACCGGCATCTCCAGGTGGCGCTCGCTGTTCACCAGGACGTCCACTTCGCCCGACGCCACGAGCTTGCGCCGGGCGAGCAGGATCACCGTCACCAGTACGAGGATGATGGCCGTGAACAGGGCCACCCCCAATGAGATCTGCAGTGTCGCGCTGGAAGCTGCCATCAGAGCTGTATCCCGGAGAAGCCCATGAAACCGAGCGACATGAGCCCGGTGATGATGAAGGTGATGCCGAGGCCCTGCAGGCCGTCGGGCACGTCGCTGTACTTCAGCTTCTCGCGGATGCCGGCCAGCGCCACGATGGCCAGCGCCCAGCCCACCCCGCTGCCGAAGCCGTACACCGCCGACTCGGAGAAAGTGTAGTCGCGCTCCACCATGAACAGCGTGCCGCCGAGGATGGCGCAGTTCACCGTGATCAGCGGCAGGAAGATGCCGAGGGCGTTGTACAGGGCGGGCACGTAGCGATCCAGCGTCATCTCCAGAATCTGCACCAGCGCGGCGATCACGCCGATATAGCTGACCAGACCCAGGAACGAGAGGTCGACCTCGGGCAGGCCGGCCCAGGCGAGCGCCCCCTCGGCCAGGAAGACGTTGTAGATCAGGTTGTTCACCGGCACCGTGATGCTCTGCACCGCGACCACGGCCAGGCCGAGGCCGAGCGCCGTCTCGATCTTCTTCGAGACGGCCAGGAAGGTGCACATGCCGAGGAAAAAGGCGAGCGCCAGGTTCTCGACGAAGATCGCTTTGACGAGGAGATTGAGATGGGCTTCCATCACATCACCTCCGTCCGATGCACTTCATGGATCTGGAACTCCGGCTCCTCCTTCTGCTCCGGTTTCCAGCTGCGGATGGCCCAGATCAGCATGCCGATGATGAAGAACGCGCTGGGCGGCAGCAGCATCATGCCGTTGCGCTCGTACCAGCCGCCTTCGCTGATCAGCGGCAGTATCTGGACGCCGAGCAGCGTGCCGGCGCCGAACAGCTCGCGTATCACGGCCACCGCGATCAGGATGATGCTGTAGCCGAGCCCGTTGCCGAGGCCGTCCAGGAAGCTCATGCCGACGCCGTTCTTCATGGCGAACGCCTCGGCGCGGCCCAGCACGATGCAGTTGGTGATGATCAGCCCGACGAATACCGACAGCTGGCGGCTGGCGTCGAAAGCGAAGGCCCTCAGCGCCTCGTCCACCATGATCACCAGCGAGGCGATGATGGTCATCTGCACGATGATGCGGATGTTGGACGGGATGCGGTGGCGGATCAGGCTCACGCCCGCATTGGCGAAAGCGGCGACGCTGGTCAACGCAAGACACATCAGCAGCGTCGGCGCCAGCGAGGTGGTGACGGCGAGCGCCGAACAGATGCCGAGCACCTGCAGCGTGATCGGGTTGTTGTCGACCAGCGGGTCCAGAATGACTTTCTTCGCTTCTCCGTTCATGACTGCTCCACGCTGCGTCTCCAGACCTTCTCCAGGTACGGCCGGTAGGCGTCATCGCTCATCCAGTAATGCAGCAGATTGGTGACGCCCCGGGAAGTCAGCGTCGACCCGGAGATGCCGTCCACCTGGAATATGGCCGCACCGCCCCTCGCGGTGGCGCCCGTCCAGCCGGCGGCGGCGCCCACCGTGCCCTTGGCCACACGGATGCGGATGTCCCCCTCCTCGTCATAGATGCGTTTGCCGGGCCAGTTGGCGAGCCATTGCTCGTTGTCCACCTCGCCGCCCAGGCCCGGCGTCTCGGCGTGCTTGTAGAACTTCAGCGCCTGCACGGTGCTGCCGTCCGGACCGAGGGCGATGAAGCCGTACATGGTGGACCACAGCCCCATCCCGTAGACCGGCAGGATCACCTTCTCCACGCCGCCCGCCTCGTCGCGCAGGACGTAGACCTCGGCATACTTGGCCCGGCGGCCGATGCCGGCGATGTCTTTCGCGGCCGGGATATCGACGGACATCGCAGGGTCGCTGGCCGCCTCGATCATGTCGTATTCCGCCGGGTCTATCTCGTCGTGGTAATCGCCGGTGGCCAGATCGACAATGTGCGTTTCGATCATCCCGAAGCGTTCCTGCACGTCGATGCCGGGCTCGAGCAGACCCGCCACCCGCAACACGTTCTTCTTCATGTTCAGCGCTTCGTTACGCTCCTGCATCGGTTTCAGGATCACCGCCGTGGCGGAGACCAGCACCGAGCAGACCAGCGACAGACTCACCGCAACGATGAGCACGTTCTTGATGCTCTCCCGGTTGAACCCCTTGCGGGCGCCGCGGCCGGCGTCCTGGGCCTTGCGCTCCTCAGACACTGCGTTTCAACCTCCGCTTGATGTTGGCCTGCACCACGAAATAGTCGATGACAGGCGCGAATATGTTGCCGAACAGGATGGCCAGCATGATCCCTTCCGGATAGGCCGGGTTGACCACCCGGATCAGCGCCGTCAGCACGCCGATGAGGATGGCGTAGATCCATCGCCCGGTATCGGTCTGCGCGGCACTCACCGGGTCCGTGGCCATGAACACGGCGCCGAACAGAAAGCCGCCGGTGACCAGGTGCCAGTGCCAGGGCATGGCGAGCATCGGATTCGAGCTCGCATCCATCTGATTGAACAGCAGCACCGGCACGATCAGGCCGATGATGCAGCCGACGATGATGCGCCAGGAAGCGATGCCGGTATAGATCAGTATGGCGGCGCCGATCAGGCAGGCCAGCGCCGAGGTCTCGCCGATGGAGCCCTGGATGGAGCCGACGAAAGCCTGCCCCCAGGTGATACCCGACTCGGCGATGCCCGCCATGCCGTCGATGGCGGCCAGCCCGAGCGCGGTCGCACCGGTGAAGCCTTCCGCCGCGGTCCACACCGCGTCGCCGGACATCTGCACCGGGTAGGCGAAGTAGAGGAACGCGCGGCCGGTCAGTGCCGGGTTCAGGAAGTTCTTGCCGGTGCCGCCGAAGACCTCCTTGCCGATCACGACGCCGAAGCTGATGCCCAGCGCCGCCTGCCACAGCGGCGTGGTGGGAGCGAGGATCAGCGCATACAGCAGCGAGGTGACGAGGAAGCCCTCGTTGATCTCGTGGTTGCGGATGCCGGCGAACAGCACCTCCCACAGGCCGCCGACGAGCACGGTGATGACGTACAGCGGCACGAAGAACGCGGCGCCGTACATGAAGTTGTCGTAGACGCTGGCCGGGTCGTAGCCCGCGCCGAGGAGCGCCAGCACGGTGCCGCGCCAGCCGTCCAGCCCGGCCACGCCCATGTCGGCCATCGCGGTATTCGCCTGCAGGCCGATGTTCCACATGCCCACCAGCGCGCAGGGGGTCACGGCGAACACCACCATGATCATCACCCGCTTCAGGTCCAGCGCGTCGCGCACGTGGGGCGCGCTGCGGGTGACGTCCGAAGGGGTATAGAGGAGCGTGTCCACCATCTCGTAGAGGGCGTAGTGCTTCTCGTAGCGCCCGCCCTTGGCGAACAGGGGGTGCAGCCGGTCCAGGAATCGCCGCAATGGTTTCATCAGCCGTTCTTCTCGATGTCGGTCAGGTTCTCGCGCAGCGCGGGGCCGTAGTCATACTTGCCGGAGCAGACGAAAGAAAGCAGCGCCACATCGTCTTCGTCCAGTTCCAGGCAGCCGAGTTTGCGCGCGGTCTCGGTATCGCCCACCACCAGCGCCTTCAGCAACGGCGCCGGCAGGATATCCAGCGGCATCACCTTCTCGAAGTTGCCGATGGGCACCATGGCCCGCGGGCTGCCGTTCTGGGAGGTCGTCAGGCGGAACCCCGCCTTCTGCAACACGGGACCGGCGTAGGCGCGTATGCCCGAGAACTTCTTCGTGCCGGGCAGAGCCCAGCCCAGGAATTCCCGCTCGCGACCCTCCGGCAGCGCGGTCAGCTGGTTGTGATAGCGCCCCATCCACGCGGCCCAGTCACTGGCGCGGCGGCCACTCAGCACGGAACCGGAGATCACCCGCGTATCGGTGTCCTCGTCCAGCTCGCCGGCGATGAGATCCTCGGTGCTGGCGCCCACGCGGGTGCGCAGCAGCCGCGGCCGCCGCACCATGG
>CAYQZN010000209.1:0-5113 GCA_964421805.1 uncultured Woeseiaceae bacterium | reverse complement strand
CGCCAGACCCGGGCACCGGTACGGCAGCTGGTTGCGGTACAGATCACCGTTCTTCATGTGGAAGATGATATTGCGGTCGTCGATCACCTCGGAACGGTCGATGCGGATCAGGCTGAGGCACTGTTCCGGCGGGCCTGCTGCCAGCTCCATGGATTCGTTCTTCTTCTTCTCTTCAGCGATGCCCGACACAGACGCAAGGGCGAGCGCCGTCAGGATCACGGTTATCGTCGTCAGTCGCGCGGTTTGCATCGGATACTCCTGGCTGGGTCCTTCCCTGCAACGCTAGGCGGTGGCCCCGGGCCCGACATTGAAAAAGCGCAATGAGGCAGGGCCCGGCCACACAGCCATTGCGGCAGCAGCGTATTGCGTCGGCGTGCGCGGAGTCGCATGATCGCGGGCGCGACTCCGCCACACCGCAACGAAAGGCCGTTTCCATGATCCAGCGTACCGTCGATATTCTTTCCTCCACCGCCACCTCTTTCCTGCGCGGCTTCAACGGCATCCAGGCCCGCCCGGCGCTGGACAAGCCGGAGAAGGTGCTGGAACTCTACGAGTTCGAGGGCTGCCCGTTCTGCCGCCTGGTCCGGGAGGTGCTGACGGAACTGGATCTGGACGCGGTCATCTATCCCTGCCCGAAGGGCGGCGAGCGCTTCCGGCCGGAGGTTCTCGCCCGGGGCGGCAAGGCGCAGTTCCCGTTCCTCGTGGATCCGAACACGGGCGCGAGCATGTACGAGTCCGCGGATATCATCGAATACCTGTTCGTCACCTACGGCCGCCGCGACGTGCCCCTGCGCTGGCAGGCGCAGAGCCTGCAGAAGTTCTCCTCCACGCTGGCCGGTATCCCGCGCTTCACTGCGGGCACCCGCGCCCGCCCCTCCGGCAGTCGCCCGGAACGCCTGCTGGAGCTGTACAGCTTCGAGTCGAGCCCGTTCGCGCGTGTCGTGCGCGAGCGGCTGTGCGAACTGGAGATCCCCTACATCCTGCGCTCGGCAGGCCGGACGAAGCCGAGCGACTGGGTGCCGCCCGTGGTGCGCGACGCACTGGGTCTGGAAGGCCAGCCGGAGCTCGAGAACCGCCGCGCCCTGAAGTCCCGCGCAGGACGGGTCTCCATCCCCTACCTCGTGGATCCGAACACGGACACCGAGCTGGCGGAGTCCGACGACATACTCGAGTACCTGGATCGCACTTACGGCTGATGCACGGCGGCAGGCAGCTCGCGAGTCTTCCCGGCCCTCGCCTTTCGACTCAAAGGAAGAACTGGGCCAGGTAGGGGTTAAGCAAGCGGCCGTCCGGGTCGAGCCGACGGCGCATCTTGCGGAAGAACTCGAGCCGGCTGCCCAGCGAAGCGGCGACCTGGCCGGAAGAGAGCCCGTCGGTCTGGTCGAGGAACGGGATGCCGTTCCATTTCTCCGCGAACTCGGCGAACTCGAGCACGAAGTCCTGCCATTGCGGACGGGGCGTGCTCACCGCGCGCAGCACGAAGACCGGTCCGTCGAACGAGGGTGACAGCAAGGCGCTGCGGTCCTGGGCGAGGCGGTAGCCGACGGTGGGCATGTCGCAGCGGAACCGGGTGCGGGCGTAGTAGTCGCGGCAGAACTCCCGGTAGGCCTGCACGATCAGCGGGAACTCGGCCGCCGGGAAGCACCAGCTGGAACAGGCGAGCCGGCGCCCGCCCCGAACCCCCGGACGGTCCCCGCCCTGCTCCACCGCCGCGCTGCCGGCATGGACGGGGGCGCTGAACAGCGTCTGACCCGCGCCGTTGATGCGGTCGATCATGCCGTAGCGCAGCGCCGGGATCGGCACGATCCAGGACATGGAGCTGGTCATCGCCGGCAGGATCGTGCTCTCGCCCCAATCCTTGATCTTCCACAGCAAGCGGTTGACGTGGGTGTCTTCGTCGCCGTTGCGCCGGAGTTCGAGATACACCTGATCGCGGAATGGCAGCAGGTAGAAACGCAGGCCCAGCTTCGAGCCCAGCAGCCGGTCGGTGACGGCGGCCAGCTCCGCCGTGCTGCAACGCCGCCGCCGGATGGTGAACGGACTCATGGGCCGCACCCGCAGCGTCACTTGGTGGATGACGCCGAGCAGACCGTAGCTCAGCCGGAACATATCCAGCAGGTGGGGACGGGACGCATCCACGGTGAGTTCGCCGCCCTCCGGGGTGACCACCTTCATGCTGACCACCTGGCTGGAGAACAGCCGGGTACCGACGCCGGTGCCCGGACCGAGGCAGGCGCCGGCCACGGCGCCACCGACCGTGCGGCCCATCAGGTCGTGACCGCCGGCGAGCTCGAGGCCGTAGCCCGCCAGTTCATCGGCGAGACGCTGCAGCCTGAGTCCGGCCTGCACGGTGACATGATCGTCACCGACCTCGAGGACCGCGTCGAGGGCCGTCATATCGATCACCGTACCCCCCTCTGCGGCCGAGCACGGAGTCGACGCGCTGCCCGCACCCATCGGGCGGAGCGGGGCCGGGAGGCCCGAGCCCGTCTGCAGCAGTTCGCGCAGCGCCTCCGGGCTCTCCGGCCTCGCCACCGGCAGCGCCGCAGGCGGTCGACGGCGGGAGCGCCGTTGCGCACCCTGGGGAACATCGCCATGAATCCAGTCGCGGACGCGGTCGTGGCTGATTGCGTCTCTCATCGGTGTCGTTCCTCCGCGGGACGGTTCCCGCCAACGGGCTGCGGCACGTTGCTGATCACCGGTCCCGGAGCGGGAAATGAGCGGAGGATGGCCCGGATGGCCGGACGCGGCAGGACGCCGCATCGCGCTTCCGTCTGGCAGCTCCGCTGTCCCGGCGTGGGCCGGGGACCGGTGGCTTTGCGACCCGCCCTTTCGGACGGTGTGCCTTTTTCAAACGAGGGCCGAGCGTCGCACGCTGCCGACAGACTGTCAATCGTGGGCAGAGCCCGACACGTTCCGGCACGGCATGATGTCAAATTGCCGCGCAATTCCAGTTCCAACCGACCCTTTGATGGCTCCGCTATCCCGGGCGTCGGGCTTCGGTTTGCCACTATGCCGGCCCCTCTCCGTTGCTGCTTAAATGCCGTGGGTGACTGCCAAGAGTCCGGAACTCGGAAATCGGGGAGAGCGATGTACATCAATCCGGAGTCCGTCCTGCGCTGGATCCACATTCTTGCCATGGTTTACTGGCTGGGCGGTGAATGGGGCGTCTTCCAGACCTCCTATAACGTAGCGAATCCGAAACTCTCACTGGACGAGCGCCGGCGGCACATGGAGACCGCTTACCGGATCGATATCCTCGCCCGCACGGGCATCATCCTGCTGCTGCCTCTCGGCCTGCACATGGGATTCAACCTGGGAGTGCACGACTATGGCGGCGGCTGGCTGTGGCTCGTGTGGATCCTCGCCTTCGCGTGGCTGTCGCTCACCTGGGCGGCATTCGTCTACCGGGACACGGACCGAGGGCTGCGCCTGACCAAAATCGACGAGGCCATCCGCTACGTCGTTATCCCCGGGCTGTTCGTGGCCGCCGTATGGTCGTACCTGACGGACTGGCCCTTCCGCGCCGACTGGTACTCCACCAAGGTGCTCATCTACAGCCTGCTGCTGGTAATCGGACTCGGCCTGCGTTTCATCATGCGTCACTGGGTGCCGATCTTCCGCGAGCTCGCCGAGAAGGGACCGAATCCGGCGCTGGAACAACGGCTGGCTTCGGAACTCGCCATCGGCCGCGGCATGGCCTACGTGTACTGGATCGGCATCGCCTCCGTGGCCTTCCTGGGTGCGACCAAGCCATTCTGAGGCGGACTGCACGCCGCGCCCTTGGCAACACGGACCTAAAACCGGGACAATGCGCGCGGGTTGAGCCGGGCGCCGGCGGCGCCATATCGGAGACATGAGCGGAGAAGAAATCAGCCGGATGAGCCTGGACGAGCTGCTGGCGCGCAACCGCAGCCTGCGGGCCCAGTTCATCGACGATCCCGGCCTCCAGGAGGAACTCCAGGCGCTGCAGCGCTGGCAGGCGGGCCGCCTGGAGCGGACCTATGCCGACTTGCAGGAGCGCGAACGCTACCGTCCTGGAGTCGAGTTCTTCCTCGATGAGCTCTACACCGACAAGGATTACCTCCCCCGCGACACCCAGCTGGAACGCGCCTCGCCCATCCTGAAGCGCATGCTGCCCGCCCAGGCTCAGGAGTCGATGCGGATGGCCGTGCAGCTGGAGGTGCTCAGCCAGGAACTCGACGGCGAGATGACCCGGGCCCTGGGTACCGATACCACGATCGACGAACACAGTTACGCAGAGGCCTACCGCAAGGTCGGCCGCCGGGACGACCGCGAACGCCAGATCGGTTTCATCCTCGAGGCCGGCCGGGACCTGGAGCGCCTCGTCAAACTGCCGATGATCTACACCCTGATCCGCATGGCCCACGGCCCGGCCCATCTGGCGGGCTTCGGCGCACTGCACGACTTCCTGGAAGACGGCTTCAGGGCCTTCCGCGCCATGCGCGGCGCGGAGGAATTCCTGCAGGCCATCGAGGACCGGGAGACCCGCATCATGGAACGGATCTTCGCGGAACACCCGCAGCCGTTCCGCCTCGCCGAGGACGGCGAGGCGCCGCCGGAGGAAACGCCGGCCTGAAGGCGCCTACTCGTCCCGCTGCAGAATCTCGATCAGCTCCTCGGCCTCCTCCGGGTCCACCGGATGGAAGCGCCCGAGACCACAGCCGGCCCCCTGCCTCAGGCCACCGGCGAAATCGGTCAGCACCGTGATGATGTCGAGATCGCACAGGCGGCCGGTGGGCACCTTGTACATGAATCGCTCCTCGCGGGCGAGTCCCGGGCAGGCGCGCGGCAGCTGATTGCGATAGATCGTGCCGTCCTTCATGTAGAAGAAGATGTTTTCGTCGTCGACGACCTTCGTGCGGTCGACGCGCATCAGCTGTACGCAACGCACGGCCTCCGGGTCGTCGGCCGCGACGTCGGTGGGTTTCGCTTCCCGCGGACCGGTGGCGGCACAGCCTGCGAGCAGCAGAATCACCACCGCGGCCAGCGTGTTTAGTGGCCAGCTCCTGTCCATGTTCATAACCTTCTCCGTGTCCGGCTTCCGCCGCGTATCCGTGTGCCTGTTGGTATAGTACCGCGTGACCGCAGC
>CAYQZN010000208.1:0-5138 GCA_964421805.1 uncultured Woeseiaceae bacterium | reverse complement strand
ACGAGCCCGGTGTCGCCATGTACTTCGTGTGGAGCGGTGATCCGGCCAGGGCCGAAAAGTATTTCGCACCGCTGCGCAAGGCCGGCACTGTCGTCAACGAGGCAGTTCGGACGATGGACTATGTCGCGGTTCAACGTTCCGGCGACATGGATGACACGCGTGCGTTCACCGGTTACATGAAGTCCGGATTCGTCGGGTCCATATCGGGTGATTTCATCGACGCCCTGATCGACAATTTCGAGGCGCATCCCGACCGCGCCACCAGATTCGGGTTCGGTCACGCGGGCGGGGCGATAAGCCGGGTCTCCAACTCGGATACTGCATTCGCCCACCGGGATTCCAACTACAATCTACTGTCATTCGTCAGCTGGAAGACCGGTGAAGAGGGTGCAGAGCATGTCGATTACATCAACTCGCACTGGTCGAAGGCGGAACCGTTCACCAGCGGCTTCTATGTGAATGATTATTACGACCAGTCCCAGAAGATGGTGAACCAGACGTATCGCGAGAACTTCCCGCGCCTGCTGAAGATCAAGCAGAAATACGACCCGACGAACCTGTTCAGGCTGAATGCCAACATCCGTCCCATGTGAACGAAACCTGCGTATTTCGACCGGGTGTTTGGGGGGAGTAATTGCCCGGACCGGGCGCCGGATCTCAGGAATCGAGTCGCATCTTCTGAATTGTCGCCATAGGCTCTGCCCTGTGGTCATGACGACCCGGGTTTGACCTTGAATATCCTGATTCAGACCGCCGGTTCGCGGGGTGACGTCGAACCCTATGTCGCGCTGGGCCAGGGTCTGCTGCGTGCCGGCCATCGGGTGACGGTCAATACCTGCGATCGTTTCCGTGACTTCGTCGCGCAGCGCGGCCTCGATTACGTCTATCTCAACAGCGGCCTGATCGACCTGCTGGATACCGAGGTCGGCCGCGGCGCGATCGAAGACATGGGGAGCTTCTTCCGCGCCATCCGCATGGTCCCGCGGCTCATGCGCGAGAGCAGTGACATCCAGCGCTCGATGCTGGCAGAAGGATGGGACGCGGCGAGATCGGTCGACCCGGACCTGATCCTGTTCAATTCCAAGATGGCGGGAGCTCATTACTCCGAGAAGCTCGGCGTTCCCTCCGTCCTGGCCATGCCGCTGCCGCAGTTCGTGCCGACGAGTGCGTTCCCGGCGCTCGGTTTCCCGCGCCTCCCGCTTGGCCGCTCATACAACCGTCTTACCTACAGGGTGGTGCATGCCGCCGCCGACCGGATCGGCGGCAAGTTCGTCAGCGCATGGAGGCGCGCGCATGGTCTGCCGCCGGCCGAGGGTCTCGGTCTCCTGCGGCGAGGCGACGGCGCTGCGGTCCCGGTACTGCACTGCTACAGCGAGAACGTCCTCCCGCGTCCGGACGACTGGCCCGACCACGTCTACGTCACCGGCTACTGGTTTCTCGACCGAGCCGAGGCGTGGTCGCCGCCGGCCGGGCTGACAGACTTCCTGGATGCCGGACCGGCGCCGGTCCACGTCGGCTTCGGCAGCATGGCAGGGCGCGATCCGGCACGGACGACGGCCATCGTACTCGAGGCGATTGCACGGACGGGCCGGCGCTGCATCCTGGTGACAGGGTGGGGCGGGCTGGTGCCCGAGGCCGTCCCGGACGATGTGTACGTCATCGATGCGGTGCCTTACGACTGGCTGCTGCCCCGGGTCGCCGCCACCGTCCACCACGGCGGCGCCGGCACCACTGCGGCCGGCCTGCGGGCCGGGCGGCCGACCGTGATCTGCCCCTTCTTCGGCGACCAGCCTTTCTGGGGTCGGCGCGTCCGGGAGCTCGGCGTGGGTCCCGCGCCGATTCCGCAGAAGAAATTGAGTGCGCCCAGGCTGGCCAGCGCCATCGAGCTCGCCTGTACCGATGCCGCAATCGGTCGGCGGGCTGCAGAGCTGGGGGCGCAGATTCGTCGGGAAGACGGCATCGGCCGTGCGGTGCGCCTGCTCGAGGGCCTGGCGGATCAGGGTCGGCGATGATGCGAGTTCGCGCCGGAGAATTCCGGCGGTTCTTCAGCCCCAGAGGCGATCCGTCGCGATCGCGGCGCCCTCGGCCAGGGAGGCGAGCTTGCCCCAGGCCACGTCCGGGTCGATGCCCTGCATGCCCACGTGCACGCTGAAACCGCAGTCGACGCCGGCCATCACCCGGTCGCGGCCGACGAGGCGTGCGTAGCGCTCGATGCGCTGGGCCACCAGTTCCGGGTGTTCGATGTAGTTGGACTGGGGTTCGATGCAGCCCGGGCAGAGGATCTTGTCGTCCGGCACCTGCACCGTCTCGAACAGGGTCCACTCGTGGGCATGGCGCGGGTTGGCGGCCTCGAACAGGATCGTGCGCGGTTTCGCGTTCCAGACCAGGTCGATGATCTCGCCCATGGCCACGTCGCAGTGATGGGGGCCCGGGTAGTTGCCCCAGCACAGATGCATGCGGAGCTTCTCTTCCGGGATGTTGCGCACCGCGTGATTCAGCGCCTCGATGTTCATGGCGACGCGCTTGCGGTATTCGTCCAGGCCCATGTCCGCGTAGGCCGAGTGCCGGCCCATGGCGAGGTCCGGGCAGTCGAGCTGGACGTAGGCGCCGGCCTGCGCAATCGCCTCGTACTCGTGGCGCATGGCCTCGGCGACGGCGAAGACGTATTCCTCGTCGGTCTTGTAGTACTCGTTGCCGAAGAAGATGGTGACCACGCCGGGTGAGGCGGCGCTGGAGAAGATGCCCGCCACGTCGGCGTCCTTCGCCGAATTCGTGAGGTTGACCATGTCGAGCGCCGCCGCCTCGGTGTCGTTCACCGAGATGGGTGCGTTGCAGGCCGGCGCCGAGCGCTTGCGGCGGCCGGGATTGGCCGCGACGATCTCGGCGCTTTTCGGATAGTCGACGAGGTCGCCGAAGAAGTAGTTCTGCACGGACTCGCCGCCGAAGCCGTGCAGCCGGTCCTTCACGTAGGTGGCGTAGCTCGGCTTGGACATCTCGCCGTCGTTCACGATCGCGATGCCGGCGGCGGCCTGGCGGTCCACCATCTCCTGCACGGCGCTGGCCACGCGCTCGGCGAGCGCGCCCTCGTCCACCGGGATGCCGTCGCCTTTCGCCCACATGATGCGGATGAGATCGTCCGGGCGGGGCAGGCTGCCGGTGTGGGTGGTCAGTATGCGGTCGGCGCCGGTGCTCATCGTCTCTTCTCCGTCACGCCTCGGCGCGCAGCTCGGCCGCGGCCTTCGCCATGGCCGCCAGCTTGCCGAAGGCGGCCTCGCGGCTGAGGTACTTCATGCCGCAGTCGGGCGCGAGCAGGATGCGCTCGGCGTCGACGTGTTCCAGTGCCCGGCGGACCCGCTCCTTGATCGTCTCTACCGACTCCACCTCGTTCGAGGAAAGGTCGAGAACGCCGAGCAGGATCTCCTTGTCCGGCAGTGACTCGAGCACCGAGCAGTCCAGGTTCGACTGGCCGGTCTCGATGGAGATCTGGCTGCAGCAGGCGCCGGAGAACTCGGGCAGGAAGGAATAACCCTCCGGCCGCTCGTGGATCAGGGCCGCGTAGCCGAAGCAGATGTGCACGCAGGTCCTGCCCTCGACACCGTCCAGTGCCCGGTTCAGGGCCTCGATGCCGTACTCGCGGGCCTGGTCGGGGCGGGCCTGCATGTAGGGCTCGTCGATCTGCACCACGTCGGCGCCGGCCGCGAACAGGTCGCGGATCTCGGCGTTCACGGCGTCGGCATACGCCAGCGCGGCCTCCCGGTCCGTCGCATAGTGCTCGTTCTGCGCCTGCTGAGCCATCGTGAACGGACCCGGCACGGTGAATTTCACGGCCCGGTCGGTGTTCGCGCGCAGGAACTTCAGGTTCTCGACGCCGACGGCATGACGACGCCGTATCGGCCCGACGATGCGCGGCACGAATACGGGCTCGCCGCTGCGGTCGAGCGCCTGGCCCGGATTGTCGAGGTCGATGCCGTCCAGCGCGGTGGCGAAGTGGTTGGAGTAGCTCTCCCGGCGAATCTCGCCGTCGGAGACGATGTCCAGTCCGGCCCGTTCCTGGTCCCGGATGGCGATGCGGGTGGCGTCGTCCTGGGCCTCGCGCAGGAATTGCTCGTCGATACGCCAGAGCTCCTTCGCCCGCGTGCGCGGCGGGAAGCGGCCCGAGAGCTTCTGCCGGTCGATGAGCCAGTCCGGCTGCGGATAGCTGCCGACGATGGTGCAAGGGAAGAGCGGTAGTGGGGATGCCATGGTGGTTCAGCCGGAGGCGGCCTCCTTCTTGTCGGCGTCGGAGTAGTCTATCAGCCTGGACTTGTAGGTCTCCCGGGGCAGGGTGCCGTAGGGCGCCAGCTCGACGTCGGTGGTCACCAGCAGCCGCGAGCGGATCTCCTGGCGGATGCGGTCGGCCAGTCCCTCCGGCGCGCTCGACATGCCCTCGCCGAGTTCGACGACGACCGGCAGCGGCGGAGACTGCAGCACGCCGCGCTCCCGCGGCCGCACCTGCAGCATGCCGCCGACGTCGGGGGCGAAGTCCTTCAGCAGGCTGCGGATGGCGGAGGGGAAGAGGTTCACGCCGCGAACGATCAGCATGTCGTCGGTGCGCCCGACGCAGCGGATGCGCGGTCCCGTGCGCCCGGTCGGGTTCTGCTGCATGTTCACCACCACGTGGTCGCGGCTGCGGAAGCGCAGGAGCGGCATCGCCTCGCGCTGCAGTGCCGTGTAGACCAGCTCGCCCTCGGCTCCGTCTTCCCAGGCGATGGGCTCGCCGCCGGCCGGGTCGATGAGTTCCACGTGGACATAGCCGCGGGCCATGAAATGCATGCCGTTGCCGTCGTCGTCCTCCGCCCAGGCGGAGAGCGAGATATCGCCGATGCCCATGGACTCGCGCACCTTGCAGCCGAACGCTTCCTCGATGCGGCCGCGCACCAGCGGGTCGCCGCCGCCGGGCTCGCCGGCGGTGATCATATTGGTGAGACCCAGGGAATGGGTGTCGATACCGTTCTCCTGGCACCAGTCGATGAGGTACAGGCCGTAGGAGGGCGTGCAGCTCACGCCGGTGGCCTTCAGGTTGCGGATGGCCGTGACCAGGCGCTCCGTGTTGCCGGTGCCCACCGGGATGACCGTGCAGCCGATCTTGTCGAAGCCGT
>CAYQZN010000207.1:0-5150 GCA_964421805.1 uncultured Woeseiaceae bacterium | reverse complement strand
CCTAGCAGGTGCCGGACCGAACTTTTGCAACTTTCTTGCGTTTCGGCTTTCGATCGATTGACGGTTGCGTGAATCGCCGGGCAACAACTTCAGAAAGTTGCAAAAGTTCGGTCCGGCACCTTCAACTGCAGGAGGCGCCGTAGGCGAAGCAGCTGTAGCAGCGATGGTGGCGCAGGTGCACGCGGCGGTCCGCTTCCGACAGGGTGCCGCCCAGGTCGTAGTCCTCGTCGTCGTCGACCAGCGTACAGGCGTAGACCCGCATGCGGCCGCCTTTCTTGACCACCATCCGTGAGTAGGCGCACATGAACCCGCGACGGGTCTCCTCCGTGTGGTAACGGGTCATGCAGTCCTCCGTGATCTCCGGGACGTCGAAGGCGCTGCCCGGGGTGCCGAAATCCGGGAAGGAAACGATGCGGGTGCCACGGTCGATGCCATTGGCGGCGAACAGCTCGCGGAAGACTTCGTCCGCCGCATCGCTGTCTTCGTCCTTCTCCGCCTGGCGAGCAACGGAGACGGCAAAGCCCAGCGCTGCAAGAGACCGTATGCCCTCCAGCGCCTGATCGAAGGTGCCGGCGCCGCGACCCGCGTCGTGGCGATCCCGGTCCGGCCAGTCGATGCTGACGCGGAACGCGACGGGGTGCTCGCATTCCCGGAGGCTCTCTATCTGTTTCAGCCGCTTCAGCACGGGCTCGGTGCCGTTGGTCAGCACCAGGCACGGGCGCAAAGACGCGGCATGGCGAAGGATGCGCACGAAATCTTTCACGATGAACGGCTCGCCGCCGGTGAACGAGAACTGCTGCACGCCCCGTTCGCACGCCTCCGCCATCAGCGGCTGCACGTCTTCGAGGGTGATCCTGCCGAGCCGCGTGTCGCCCGGCTTCGACCCCTCGAGGCAGAAAGGGCAGGCCAGATTGCAGGCCGTGCCGGTGTGGAACCAGAGTTCGTCGAGCGTATGGGCATCGATATAGCCGCGCGGCTCGCCATCTCGCGTTTGGTACAGGGACAGGCGTTCAGTCATCAACAAGGCTCAGCGTCTCCAGAATGGTCTCCAGTGCTTCGTCGTCCTCGCCGGCGTGCTCCAGCGAGCAGTTATAGGTCAGGAACAGCGCGAGGTTGCCGGCCCGCAGGAACCACTGGCGGAGAAGGACGCTGTCGCCTTCGATCTCGTAGCGGAAGCCCCGGAATTCGCCGCATTCCACGGACTCGGTAGTGGCGCCTTCCTCCGGGTGCTGGACCGCGAAGCCCTGCAGATCCTCGTCCGTGACGGGGTCGTCCTTGCGCGCCGCACTCACGCGCAGCGCGCCCGCGCCCTCGGGGTGATAGAGCACTTCGGCGTCGTCCTCGCTGCGGCCGGTCCAGCCGGGGGCGAGCCTGACGGCCCAGGAATTGCCAGCGTAGATGGTCATGATCTTGTCTGCCGGTGCACCCGGTTCTCCTTGCCGTTCTCGTAGATGCGCGCCAGGCGGCGCGGGGAAAACCCCATAGCATAGCCCAAAGCGAGGGTGCGGTTGCCGAGCGTGCGCCGTATCCAGCCGTCGCGCTCCCAGCGCCGCGGCGAGACGCCGAGCGGTACGGGCAGCGCGAGGAAGCGCCCGCTGCGCCGGGCGCGCCGGACCAGACGGACCTCCTCGAACAGCGGCTCGTCCGGGAAGCCGCCGCAGGCCAGATACACGTCGCGCCGGAAGAAAAGCCCCTGGTCGCCGTAGGGAATACCGAAACGGGCCCGGAAATTGATCAGCGCAGCCAGCAGCCGGCGTCCGGCCGTCTGCGGCCCCCGGAAGCGAAAGCGGAAATAGCCGCCGACGGCGCCGCGCGTGCCGGCCTCGCGGATCCGCATGACCGAGCCGGTGCACGGCAGCGAATCCGCATGCAGGAACCAGAGCCAGCCGGTCCCGGCGGCCAGCGCGCCTGTGTGCTGTTGTGGGCCGCGGCCGGCTCGCGAGGTCAGGAGGCGCGCGCCCGCTTCCGCGCAGATCCTCTCCACCGCCGGGTCGTCGCCGGCGCTCACCACGATCTTCTCGTCCGGCTCGTCGCCCAGGCGGCGGAGCAGTTCCGCCAGCGCTGCGGCGTCTCCGCGCACGGGGACGATGACGGCGACGCGCTCGCGAGTCACGCGCGCAGCCTGAGCCAGAGCCGGAACAGCTTCGCCACGAACGGCGTGAGCCGGCTGCGGTTGTAGGCGTCCGCCAGCCGCCGCAGGTACTCCGCGCGAGTGGGGTAGGCGAAGACGGCCGGGTCAAGGGCGCCCAATCCCTCGCCGCGCGCCAGCAGGATCGACAGCGGCGCAATCTGCTCGCCGGCGTCGCTGCCCACCAGCGTGGCCGAGAGTATCCGGTCGCCGCCCTTCTCCGTCAGCACCCGCGCGAAACCCGTCGTATCGCCGGTGGCGCGGCCCCGGTCGAGTTCGCCCCATTCGACCTCGTAGACGTCGAATCCGTCTTCCGCCAGTTCGGATTCCTCCGCGCCGACGTGGGCGACTTCGGGCTGGGTGTAGACGCAGCGGGTCACGTGGCGGGCATCCATCGTGCCGCTGCCGGGGAACAGCGCGTTGCGGATGACGACCCTGGCCTGCCGGTCCGCGTTGCTCGTATAGCGCTGCCGCGAGGCCACGTCGCCGATCGCATAGACGGCTGGATTCGACGTGCGCAGCCGCTCGTCGATGCGGATGCCGTCCCGCGCGTCGTAGTCCACTCCGGCCGCCTCCAGGTCCAGGCCCTCGACGTTAGGCCGGCGCCCGAGCGCGACCAGCACGGCGTCCGCCTCGGCGGTGACTTCGCCGGCGCGGACCGTCACTGTGCCGTCCTGCCGCCGGACCGACTCGACCCCGGCGCCGAAGTGGCAGTGGACGCCGTCTTCCCTGAGCCGGGCGGCGACCAGTTCGCCGGCGGCGGGAATCTCCGCCGCCAGCGGCCGCTCGGCCATCTCGAACAGGTGCACTTCGGTGCCGAGTAGCGCCATCGCCTGCGCGAGTTCGGAGCCGACGGCGCCCGCGCCGAGGATCGCCAGCCGGCGGGGCTGTTCGCGCAGATCGAAGAAGGTCTCGTTGGTCAGCGGATTGGCCTCGGCCAGCCCGTCGATGGGCGGCATGGCGGCGCGGCTGCCCGTGGCGAGCACCACCGAGCGTGCGCGCAGGCGGGTGTCGCCCACGGCCACGGTGTGGCCGTCGATCAGCCGGGCCTCGCCGAGGAACACGTCCACGCCTGCCTCGCTGTAGCGCTCCACCGAATCGTGGTGGGCGATCCCCGCGCGCACCGAGCGCAGCCAGGCGAAGGCTTCGTCGAAGTCGGGCTGCTCGCCGCCGCTCGCGCGGCGCCGCTTCGCCATGGCCAGCAGCGCCTTCGAGGGCACGCAGCCCGCATTCAGGCAGTCGCCGCCCATGGCGTGGCGCTCGACCAGTGCAACGCGGGCACCGAGTCCGGCCGCGCCGATGGCGGTGACGAGCCCGCCGGGACCGGCGCCGACCACCACCAGGTGGTAGCGCTCGGCCGGAGCGGGATTGCGGTAGTCCTCCGGGAAGACGAGGCTCTTCCACTCCCGGTCTGCCGCTGCGCCCGGATAGACGCTCATGACTCGGTCGCCTCGGCCCGGGCGAGTTCCGTACGCAGCGTGCGGGTGGCGAACCGGGTCACCAGCACCGTCACCAGGGCGGTCGCCCCGAGGCCGGCGAAGAACAGGATGTCGCCGGCGGTGCCGGCACCGAAATCTCCGGCCAGCAGTGCCGCGAGGTCCTGTGCCGCCGAGCCGATATAGACGTAGAGGATGGTCGCCGGCAGCATGCCGATCCACGACGCCAGCACGTAGTGCGCCGTCTTCACGCCGGTCAGGCTGAGGAAATAGTTCAGCGCGTTGAATGGGAATACGGGCGAGAGCCTCAGCAGCATGACGATCACGAAGCCGCGGTCCTCAGTGGCCCGGTCCACCGCGGCCAGCCGCCGGTCGGTGCCAACCTTGCGCCGCACCCAGTCCCGGCCGAGCGCCCGGCCCACCAGGAACGCCGCCGTCGCGCCGGCCACACTGGAGATGCTGACCACGACCGTGCCGACCACGACACCGAACAGGAAGCCCGCCGCCACGGTCAGGATGGAGCCGGGAATCAGGAAGACCGTGGCCACCACGTAGGTGGCGAAAAAGGCCAGTCCTGCGGTCTCGCGGTGCGCGCCGATCCAGCCGATCACGGCCTCCAGCCAGCCGCCGACCGGCAATGCATAGACCGCCACGGCAAGCGCCAGGAGCGCGGCCACGAGTATCATTATGCGTTTGCGTGAATTCACTGTCCGTCCTGCGGTTGTGCGTAATCCTGCCGTCGCAGCCAGTCCTGCAGCCGCTGCCGTGCCGGCCGGGCGTCGTCGCCGAGCGCACCGGCCAGCGCGCCGAGGTCTTGCGCCCGGTCCACGTCCGGCCAGCGCCCCAGCCAGCGTACCCGCAGACCCGCACTCTCGCACGCGTCCGCCAGCGCCCCGGCGAGATGCTCCGTGCTCCAGGGCAGCTCGGTGAGGGCCGGCCATCCCGGAGCCGTCCCCATGAAGACCACACCGCCGTCTTCCGCCGCGCCCAATACGACATCCGCCTCGTCCAGGGCGCTGGCCGCGGCCGTCAGCGCCGGGACGCCGAGCAGTGGGCAGTCGATACCGACGTAGAGCCGACTCAGATAACCTTCGTCGCGGAGCCGCAGGTCGATGTCGTTCAGCCGCTCGCCGAGATTGCCGCCGCGCTGAGGCCGTATGGCGGCGCGCTCCAGCCCGAGACCGTCGGCCCACTCGCAGTCGCCGGGGTCGGCGGGCGAGAGCACGGCGCTGCCCGGCCAGGCCGCCAGGTCCTCCAGCGCGCAGTCCAGCAGCCGGCCGGCCAGCTCCGCGGTGCGCCGCGCGCCCAGCGCGGGTACGAGCCGCTGCTTGGAGCGCCCGGGCGGCTTGCAGAACAGCACGAGAGCGTCTTGTTCCCTGACCATGGCCCTTCCAGACTGACGTTTCCCGCTCAGGAAGACCAGCCCGTGCGGGCCGAATATTTCAGCCGGGCGCAAAAAAAGCCCCCGCCGGGTCGGCGGGGGCCGGAACGAGACGGGCGGATCAGCTGCCGCCGAAGGAGTAGCTGGCCTCCAGGCCGATCTGACGTCCGCGCCTGAGCGTGGTGAAGAAGGCGCGCGGCGAACC
>CAYQZN010000206.1:0-5157 GCA_964421805.1 uncultured Woeseiaceae bacterium | reverse complement strand
AGAAGCTGGAAGCCCAGCTCGAGGAATGGAACGCCGAGATCGACAAGCTGCAGGCAAAGGCAAAGCAGCAGCAGGCCGATGCCGAGAAGGACTATTCCGAGGCCATCGAGGACCTGAAGTCGCGCCGTGACGACATGAAGAAACGGCTCGAGGAACTGAGGGAAGCCAGCGACGACGCCTGGGAAGACATCAAGGCCGGCGCCGAGAGCGCCTGGCAGTCGATGTCCGCGGCCGTGAAATCGGCCACCTCGCGCCTGAAACAGTAGACTGTCACCCGGGCGCCGGTCGGGTCCGACCCGGCCGGCGCCTTTCTTTGTCCGCAGATCGAACACAGTCAGGAATGTAGTCAGCAAGGAGTCAGCAATGGGTTTGCTCGTAGACGGCCAGTGGAAGGACCAGTGGTACGACACGGAGTCCACCGGCGGGAAGTTCAAGCGTCAGGAACAGGCGTACCGTCACTGGATCACCGCCGACGGCGAGGCGGGGCCCTCCGGCGAAGGCGGCTTCGCGGCGGAACCCGACCGCTACCACCTCTACGTGTCACTGGCCTGCCCCTGGGCCCACCGGGCGCTGATCGTGCGCGCGTTGAAGGGCCTGGAAGAGATGCTGCCCATCTCGGTAGTGCACTGGTACATGGCGGAGTACGGCTGGACCTTCGAGCCCGGCCCGGGCGTGATCCCCGACCCCGTCCACAACGTCGATCGCCTCTACCAGCTCTACCAGAAGGCGGACCCGACCTTCACCGGCCGCGTGACGGTACCGGTGCTCTGGGACCGAAAACGCGACACCATCGTGAATAACGAGTCCTCGGAAGTCATCCGCATGCTGAACTCCGCGTTCGATCAGCTCGGCGCGGAACCCGGTGACTACTACCCGGAGGCCCTGCGCGAGGAGATCGACGCGGTCAACGAGCGCGTGTACCACACGCTGAACAATGGCGTGTACAAGTCGGGCTTCGCCACCACCCAGGAAGCCTACGAGGAGGCGGTGTATCCCCTGTTCGAGACCATGGACTGGCTGGAGGAGCGCCTCGCCGGCTCACGCTGGCTGGTCGGGGACACCCTGACCGAGGCCGACATCCGGCTGTTCACCACCCTGGTGCGGTTCGACCCGGTCTATCACGGCCACTTCAAGTGCAACATCCGGCAGCTGGCCGACTACCCGAACCTGTGGGGCCATACCCGGGACCTGTACCAGCATCCGAAGGTCCGGGAGACCGTGAACTTCGAGCACATCAGGAAGCACTACTACCAGAGCCACGAAACCATCAACCCCACCCGCATCGTGCCGGTGGGACCGGAACTCGACTTCGAGGCCCCGCACGGGCGCGAGGGCATGTAGCCCCCGGCCCCGAGCTTCATCCCTCGGCGTCGGACGCCTGCCGGGTCGGGAACTTCATGAACAGGTCATGCACCACGTTCTCGATGGCGGGCTTCGGGTTCTGCAGCGACTCGCGGGTGAGCCGGCCCTCGGCCACGCCCTCCCAGATGAGCTGCTTGCGCTCGGCATCGACCACGTCGATGTTGGCGGTGCCGACGCGGTAATGCACCGTATCCACCTCCTGCTCGTACATCGGCCAGGCGGTGTACAGGCCGTAGCGATAGCCGTAATAGCCGACACCCATCGTCATGGACGGGCGGCTGCGCACTTCGCTGCGCTCGCGTACCCGGGTGTAGAAGTTGACGAGCAGGTCCGGGTCGTCCTCCGCGTAGCGATAGCCGAGCGCCTCCATCTCGCTGCGCACGGCGCTCTGGAAGTGGCTGGTGATGAGCGAGGAATAGCCCGCCCGGTCCGTGCCGAGCTCTTCGGCGAAGCCGAAGGTCTGGTAGCGGGTGAAGTCGACGCTGCGGTCATAGTCGGTACGCAGCTGCGGACCCGTAGCGCAGGCCGTGACGAATGCGCTGCAGGCGATCGCCAGAAACGTGAACAGTCTCCCTGTTCTCGCGTGCATGGCTTGTCTCCTTGCCGATGAGGGTAGTGGTGGAGCCGAGGAGGATCGAACTCCCGACCTTCGCATTGCGAACGCGACGCTCTCCCAGCTGAGCTACGGCCCCGTGTTTTTCGTAACGCCTATTCTATCGCAGGCGGCGGCTGCGCGGCTGCCTGCCGATCCGCGGTGAGGGTCACTTTCATGGCGACGCGGTCGTTGTCGGTCAACGACACTTCGGTCGCTTCCGTGACGAGCACCCGTCCTTCCAGTCCGCTGCCCGCGGCCAGGATGGTCTCGCGCAGCTTCGCCGCCCGCTCGGCGGCGAGGGCGGTCAGTGCCCCCTCCTCCAGCGGCTGCAGGGGCACGAGTTCGGCCGCGAGATCTGCGGTATAGGCCGTGGCGTCGAAACGCGTCTCGCCGGGCTCGCCCTCGGCCGTCTCCACCGCCCGGGTATTCTCCGCGCGCAGGGCGTCGAGCCGGGCCTGCGGATCGTCCACGGTGGCCAGTTCCCGATACAGGGCCTGCAGCGCCTCCCGGCGCCGCTCCGCATACATGCCGCCGGCCTCTCCGTCTTCCGCAAGGCCGGTCACCCGCGCCGACACCGCGGCCTCCAGCTTCGCCTCGCGGAGCGCCCGCGCGTCGGCCGCGGGTGCCTGCACCGGCGGCAGCTCCAGCACGAGCTGGGGGCGCAGGGTCAGCGCCTCGGCCAGATTCGCCGCCTTCTGCACCTCCGGCGGCGTGAGATCGGCGCGGCCGGGCAGGAAGGTCACCTGCTCGAGTTCGCTGGCCTCCACGCCGAGGAGGTTGCCGAGCAGGGCGAACGGAGAGGTGGCGATCTTCACGATCAGGTTACCCAGTGCCTTCATCACGATGCCGCCGATGCTGAACTCGGGGTCGTCGACATCCCCGGTGATGGGCAGGTCGACGTCGATGGTGCCGCTGGAGTCTTTCAGCAGCGCCACGGCGAGTCCCAGTGGCAGACTCATGGCGTCCGGGTGCGGCACCCGCTCGCCCAGCTCGAATTCCCGCAGCTCGATATTGTTGTCGCCGACCAGGCGGCCGCCGTTCAGCCGATAGCCGAGATCCAGGTAGAGTCGGCCGCTGGCGATCTTGCGGCCGGCGAACGGCACCGAATAGGCCGAGAACCCCGGCATGGCCACGTTCTCGAATTCCGCCCGCAGGTCCGTATTCTCGGCCGGCGCCAGCGGCGTGACGCTGCCGGTGATCCGCAGGAATCCGTACTCGTCGACCCTGCCTTCCAGCGACACCGAAGAGGGTTCGCTGCTGGCCGTGGCAATCGTGGAGAGCTCGCCATTCAGTTCGGCGATCTTCACGCTGAACGGCAGCGGCAGCGAGCGGTCGGTGAAGTCGGCGGCACCGTCGGCGATCACCACCCGGCCCACCGTGACGCGGATCGGCAGCGGCCCGCCTTCCGCCTCGGAAGGCTCGGAAGGCTCGGAAGGCCCGGACTCATCGGCGGCCGGCCCGTCGCCGGCCGGCTCGCTATCCGCGTCGGCGTCGGCCTCTCCCTTCGCCACGCGCCCGAGGTTCACGCGGCCCTCTTCCGTGATCAGGATGTCGCCGTAGGGCCGCTCCAGCCGCACCTCGGAGACCTCGAGATTCCCGTCCGCCAGGCTGAAGACGATGCCGCTGGCGGCCACCCGGTCCCAACTGCCGAGCCGGGTGCCGAGGTCGGTCTCGGTGATCAGGAAATCGCGCACGGCGACATCGCCTTCGAAGCGCAGCGGATCGTCCGGGGAGCTGGCGAGCCTGGCGTCGGCATCGAGCATGCCGGAGTCCAGGCTGACGTCCGCGAGCGGCTGTATGTAGGGGTGGCTCCACGCCAGCGGGATGCCGTCGATGGCGAGGCCGAAGTCCGCCCGGACTTGCGGCAGCACGGTGAGGGTGCCGTCCAGCTCCGCGCGGCCGCCGCGGCCGGTCTGCAGGGACAGGGTCGTCGGCAAGGCGGCGTCGGGCTCGTTGCTGATGTCCCGGATTTCCAGCTGCACGGCGTCGACACTCATCTCGGCGACGGGCTGCACGCTCTCGTCGCGCAGGCTCGCCGCGAGGTCGGCGATGCGGAAGCGCCCGAGGGAGAGACGCCAGGGTTCGGCGTCGTCCGCGGTCCCGTCGTCTGCGGTCGCTTCCGCAGCCGGCCCCGGCTCCGCTTCCGCCGCCGGCTCCGCTTCTGCTACCGGCTCCGCTTCCGCTATCGGCGCCGCTTCCCTCGCCGGCAGATTGCGCACGACGTCCAGGGTGCCCGTCGCGTCCCGTTGCAACGCCAGTACGGCCTCCTCGATGTCGAGGCTCTCTGCGGAGACGCTGCGCTCGGGCCAGCGCAGACGGCCGGCGGCAAGCGCGATCCGTGGCACCGACAGGAGTTCCCGCGGCTCGCGCCCGGTCCCGCCGTCGGCCGCCGCCGGGAAGGTGAGTACGCGCACGTCGTTGAAGACCACGTCGAGGTCGTCCACGGTCGCACCCAGGCTGCCGTCCGGCCGGGCGGCGACGTTGTAGGTGAAGTCGATATCGGCATCACCGTCGGTGATGTCCAGGCCGGTCTCGTGGCGGATGTAGGCCGAGAGCAGCTCGAAATGAGAGCCGTCGATCGCCGCCTCCCCCGCGGCGCGGAACGGGTTCATCTGCAGGCTGCCCGACCAGGTGAGCGTGCCTTCGCTCGCGGTCCGGATCACCACTTCCTGGGTGCCCGGCTGCTCCGGCAGGGTGTTCAGCCCCTGGACGCGCACATCGACAGGGCCGAAGCGGGTCTCCACCGGCTGGGGCGGCACGGCATCGCGCCAGTGCAGCGCGGCATCGGTCACCGCGACGGCGTGGAGGATGAGGCGCAGCGGCCCGCTCTCCGTCTCCGGCGGTGGCGGCTCCTGCGGCGCCGGCGGGCGCGCCTCCAGCAGCCGGCGGAAGTTGAACGCGCCGTCCTCGTCGCGGGAGACGTAGAGTTCGGGGCCGTCGATGCGGAACTCGGCGAAGGTCCAGGCCCAGCGGAACAGCGAACTCGCCTGGAAATTGACGTGGATCTGCCGCGCCCGCGCCAGCGGTTCGCCGGCGGGGTCGTCCAGCTCGAGGCCGTCGATCGTGAGACTCAGCACGTAGGGGTTGATCGCCACGCGCTCCAGGCGGAGCTCGGAGTCGAACTGTTCGGCGACGGCCGCCACCGCCTGGCGCTCGACCAGCCAGGGCGCCAGGAAGAAGCCGGCCAGGGTCCAGGCGGC
>CAYQZN010000205.1:0-5166 GCA_964421805.1 uncultured Woeseiaceae bacterium | reverse complement strand
CGGCCTCAGTGCGTCTCGTCCAGAAGGGAGCCCTCGGAGACGGGACGGCCGAGGCTGAACTGCAGCTGCCAGCGGCCGTCGTCCGCGAAGCCGAGCGACAACAGCACGGGACCGACGGGCGTGCGTCCGGCCAGGGAGCCGGCCAGACCGTACAGCGTCTCCTCGTCGATGCCGTCCACGCGGGCCTCCGGACGGCCGGCATGCAGCCTCAGGCCTGCGTACAGCGCCTGACCGAATACCGGCGATATCTCCGCCAGCCGCCAGTAGTAGCTGGCGCCTGCGAACCAGTAGCCGCTGCCACGCAGCTCGCCCGGTCGCAGGCCCGGGAAGGTGCGGATGCCGCCGAGCCGGAACTGCCGGTTCGGCGGCAGGTCACCGGACAGCCCGGCGCCGCCGCCGAGAGTCAGGCTGAGCGAATCGCCGCGCCAGTCGAAGGCCCGGCTGTAGACGCCTTCCACCAGTTCGTAGTCCTGCTCGCCGCCGAGCCAGTCGCCGGAATGGAGGTAGCGCATGTTGACGTAGGTGCCCCGGGTGGGTAGCGCGACCGCATCCCGGGTGTCGTAGATGCCGCCGAGCACGATCGCCGACTCGCCGAGATCGTCGATCGCGGGCAGGAACGAGAGGCCCGTGTCGATGTCGACATCCAGCTGGCCGTGGCGCAGCCCGGCGCGTAGCTGCGCGCGGGTGCCGAGGTTCACGCCGAAGTCGAGCTGGCCCCAGGTCTCCGTCAGCTGGTAGGTGGCGATGCGATCCTCGCCCAGGAACACGTCCTGCAGGTCGCTCTCGATCCGGGCGATGGCCTGGAGGAAGAAACGCTGCCGGATGTCCAGCGGCTGATGGAAGTCCGTCTGCAGGAGACTCTGCTGGCCGACCTGCAGCGCGCTGTGCCACTCGCCGCCGCGCCGGTTCAGCCAGGTGCGGGTGTAATCGGCCCGCACCAGACCCTGCAGTTCGTCCGGCTCGTTGGCGGTCAGGCCCAGATCGAACCGCAGGTAATCGGGGCCCCAGGATTTCTCCATCGGGCTGATGGTGAGCACGCGGGCACCCGGCGGCCCGTTCACCTCGTAGCTCACCCGCTCGAAATCGCCGAGCGCGAATATCCGGTCGGTGTCCTCGGCGATCTGATCCATCGTCACCTTTACGCCGGGAGTGGCATGCTGCAGCTGTGCGCGGACGTAGCTCGCGTTCACGCGTTCGAGCCCGTCGATCCGGACCTCCGTCAGCTGCAGGGTTCGGCTGCCGCCGTGGCTGATCGACTCCCGCCAGTGCGCGTACTGCGCCTCCGTGACGGCGTAGCGCCGCAGCGACTCCCGCATGTCCCCGGCGGCGGCTCGACCCAGATCGATGGCTTCCGGCACGCGGTGGAAGTCGGCGGCCGTGATGTCTCCGACCGGCACCTCGATGCCGACGTCCCGCTGCGTCAGGCTGGCGATCTGCTGGTTCTGGTTGGCGACCACTGCCACGTCCACGGCCCGCCCCAGCAGCGAGATCGCCGAGCCGAGCTCGTTCGGCTCCGGCTGCGGCGTCGACAGCCAGACAGCGATCACCACGTCGGCACAGAAGTCGCGCGCGATATCCACCGGCAGATTGCGCATCATGCCGCCGTCGGCCAGCACCTGGCCGTCCCGGGCGACCGGCGCAAAGACTCCCGGCACCGCCATGCTGGCGCGCAGCGCCAGCGACAGGTCGCCGCTGCCGAGTACCACCATCTCGCCCGCCACCATGTCGGTGGCGATGGCACGGAACGGAATGGAGAGATCGTCGAAGTCCGTGGTGAGTCTTCCGGAGGAGACCAGAGCCCGGATCATGTCCTCGATGTTCTGGGTGCGCAGCAGGCCGCCCGGCGTCGTCAGCCCGCGGCGGCTGACGCCCAGTTCCACCAGATTGGTGTAGCTGCGCGTCGCCAGCTTCTCCTGGATGGGCGTGCGCCGGCGCAGCCCCTTGCCGCCTACGGTCCGCGACCAGTCGGTGCCCCGCACGATGCTCTCGATGCGCTCCGGCGGCATGCCGGCGGCGAGCGGCGCCCCCACCAGCGCCCCCATGCTGGTGCCGACGATGCAGTCCACCGGGATACGCAACTCGTCGAGCACGCGCAGCACGCCGATGTGGGCCGCGCCCTTCGCGCCGCCGCCGCCGAGCACCAGCCCGATGCGGGGGCGCCCGGCCTGCTGTGCGTCGTCGGCCGCGGCCGACGGCTCCGCCGCTAGCCGTGTCGGCGGCAGTGTCGCGACGAGCGCCATAATCGTCGCTGCAACCGTCGTGGCCAGGACGCGCGATACGCTGTGCTTCGGCTTGCTCATCACTACCGGGGTACGGTTCAGGCAGAGGTAATCCGGTATCGTAGCATCGGCCCGGCACTGCCAGAGCGGGCCGCGTGATATGCGGATACCGGCAGCCGACCGGAGCCGTCAGAATAGGCACCGATGCAGATCGGGAGTCCAGGATGAGAATAGCGGTACTCGGTTCGGGCGCGGGCGGCACGGCCGTCGCCTTCGATTGCGCCTCCCACGGCCACGAGGTGCGCCTGTTCGACTTTCCCCGTTTCGCGGAGAACATCGCCGCCATCGCAGAGGTGGGCACCATCGTCGCGGACGGCGACATCGCCGGAAGCGCGCCCGTGGCTTACGCGGGTCACGACATCGGCGAGGCGCTGGACGGCGCCGATCTCGTCTACGCCGTCGGCCCGGCCTATTCCACCGAGCCTTTCGGCGACGCGGTGCGCGGCAGGCTCACGGCCGGCCAGACGGTGATCGTCTCACCGAGTTCCTGCGGCGGCGCGCTCGCCTTCCGCCGCGCGGCCCAGCTCGGCCGTGGGCGTGATGCGGTGCGTCTTGCCGAAACCTCGACGTTGCCGTACGCGGTACGCCTTGTGAAACCCGGCAGCATCCGGGTGTTCCTGAAACTGCGCGCGGGCAACCTGCTGGCGGCGCTGCCGGGTAGCGAGACCGCCGCCGTACTCGAGAGCATCGCCGATGTCTATCCGGGGATCGAGCCCGCCCGCAACGTACTGCAGACGAGCCTGCAGAACGCCAACCCGGTCATCCATCCCGCGGTGACGCTGGCCAATGCGGCGCGCATCGAGGGCACCGGCGGCGATTTCCTGTTCTACGAGGAAGGCGTGACAGACTCGGTGGGCCGGCTGATTGCGGCCCTGGACGGCGAGCGCATCGCCATCGGCCGCGCGCTGGGGCTGGATATTCGGCCGGATCCGGAGATGGGCGTACGGCAGGGCTATATGCAGGAGGCCAACTACGGTGCGGGTTATCGCGAGGCGCCGGGCTTCCGCGGCATCGGCGCGCAGCCGGCGCTGGACCACCGCTACCTGAACGAGGACGTGGGCTACGGGCTCGTGTTCATGGCGCGCCTGGGCGATCAGGTGGGCGTCGCGACGCCGATGATGGACGCCGTCATCCGGCTGGCCTCCGTCTTGATGGCCCACGACTACGCAGCCGAGGCGCGGCGCACGCCGGAGACGCTGGGAATAAGCGCACTCGGCCCCGACGAACTGGAGAAGAGGCTGGGCTAGGCGGAGCACTCACTGCGCCTGCCAGTCCGGCAGGCGTCCCGGCGTCCAGGGCGCGCCCAGGCCTTCCAGCCGGTTCTCGATGGCTCTCAGCTCGTCGCGCACGGCCCGCAGCTCGGCCAGCGCGGCCGAAAACTCCCGCGCCGCGATGTCATAGGACGTCTCGTACTGCGCCGGCACCGGGAACTGGGTCCAGACCTGGGAGCGGTAGATGGCGTTCACCCGGCTCGCTACCGGCATGGCCACCGGCTCGTTGCGCGATGCCACGGTGGTGTCGCCGGTAAGGGCGATGGCCGCATCGGCCAGGCGATTGGACAGCCGCACCAGTTCCTCGAAGTCGGCCGGTGAACGGGCCGGCGTCTCGAGCAGTGCCGCCTGCAGGTGGTCGATGCGCGCGCGGTACTCCTCGACCGCCTTCACGGCGCCCTGGACGGCTCGCTGCAGCCCGGCGGCCTTCAGCTGGAAGGCCTGCAGGGCGCGGCGGTCGTCGGTGATTTCGGGGCTGTTGTTCAGCGGTTTCACCGTGAACGCCTGAGGCATGCCGATGGTGGCCAGGTCGCCGTTCTCGAGGCGCGCGAGTTGCACGCTGTACTGACCCGGTAATGCCAGCGGCCCCACGGGCTCGGATTCCCAGTACATGCGCTGCTCCGGCTCACCGAGCACGATCGGGTCCGGCGGCGGCAGGCGCAGGTCCCAGGCGCTGCGGTGCAGGCCTGCTTCGGTCTCGCCGGTCACCTGGCGGACCAGGCGGCCTTCGGCGTCGCGCACCAGCAGGAGCAGCTGCGGCTCCTCCTCCCGGTCCTCGGCGCGCAGCACCTCCCAGGTCGGATACGGCGTATCGCCGCCCTCGATCTCCACCTCGATCTCCCGGCGCCGGCGTTCCTTGCGTGCCGGCAGGACGGGGTCGGCCAGGTAATAAGTGAATACGGCGCCGTAAGGCGGATTCGGAGCGGCATAGAAGCCGCTGCCCATCGAGCCTTTCTCGCGATCGTCCCAGATGTAGCCCTCGATGTAGAGCCAGGGGTCACGCACCGGGAACAGCTGCATGCCGCCGAGGTCGTCGGCCGCCGTCCTGAGCGCGCTGTAGTCGTCCAGGATCCAGATGCCGCGGCCGAAGGTGCCCACCACCAGGTCGTTCTCCCGGCGCTGGATCTCCAGATCGCGGACGGCGATGGTCGGGAAACCGCCGCCGCTGAGCTCGTCCCAGCTCTCGCCGCCGTCCTGGGTGAAGTAGAGGCCGAACTCGGTGCCGACGAACAGCAGATCCGGGTTCACGTGGTCCTCGGCGATGGTATGGGCGGAGCCACGGGGCGGCAGATCGCCGGTGATCGGGCGCCACGTGCGGCCACGATCCGCGGTCTTCAGCACATAGGGCTTGTAGTCGCCGCGCTTGTGGTTGTCGAACACGGCGTAGGCCACGTCCGGGTCGTGCACGGAGGCCACCACGTCCTCGATGAGCGACATGTCCGGTACGCCCGGGAAGCTGGTGGTGCGCCTCCATGTCTCGCCGCCGTCGCCGGTGACGTTCATGACGCCGTCGTCGGTGCCCACGTAGATGAGGCCTTCGGCGAGCGGGCTCTCGCTCAGGCCGATGGCGGCGCCGTAGAGGGAGGTGGAGTCGTTCTTGGCGATGGTGTCCACGC
>CAYQZN010000204.1:0-5187 GCA_964421805.1 uncultured Woeseiaceae bacterium | reverse complement strand
CGATCTCGTGGGCCTTCTCCTCGGCGGCGCGCATCTTCTCCGCCAGCTCCCGGCTCTGGGTCCTCAGCAGCTCGCAGTCCAGCAGCACGCCGGTCTCCTCCATCTCGGTCAGCACCGGGACCAGTGGCTGCTCGATCTCCTCGTAGACCTCTCGCAGCCGGCCGGTGTCCGCGAGCTCGCCCCACAGCCGCTGATGCAGCTGCAGGGTGACGTCGGCGTCCTCGGCCGCATAGGGCAGCGCCTCCTCCAGGGCGACCTGGTTGAAGGTGATCTGCTTCGCGCCCTTGCCGGCCACCTGCTCGTAGGGGATGGTCTCCAGGCCCAGGTAGTGACGGGCTGTGGAGCCCATGTCGTGGCGGGTGGCGGTGCTGTTCAGCACGTAGGACTCGAGCATGGAGTCGTAGCGCATGCCGGCCAGGCGGATGCCGTAGCGGCGAAAGATATGAGCGTCGTATTTCAGGTGATGGCCGAGCTTCGGCTTCGTCTCGTCCTCCAGCCAGGGCCGCAGGCGCACCAGTACCCGGTCCCGGTCGAGCTGGTCCGGCGCGCCGGCGTAGTCGTGGCCCACCGGTATGTAGGCGGCCCGGCCCGTCTCGACGGACAGCGAGATGCCCACCAGGTTCGCAGCCATGTAATTCAGGCTGTCGGTCTCGGTGTCGAGTGCGGTGAGTTCGGCTTCGTCGATGCGCTGCAGCCACTCGTCGAGCGACTCCTCGTCCATCACCAGGTCGTAGTCGGTGCCCGGCTTTTCCGCGGCCGGGGCGGGCGCACCGAAGCTCTCGTCCAGCTGGCGCAGCAGCGTGCGCAGCTCGAGGCGCTGATACAGGCCGCGCAGCCGCTCCACGTCCGGTTCGCCCGGTGCGAGACCGTCGGGCTCCACCGCGAGTTCGACGTCGTCGCGGATGGTGGCCAGGCGGCGGGAGAGTTCCAGTTGCTCCAGGTGCTCGCGCAGGCTCTCGCCCACCTTGCCCCTGATGTCGTCCGCGTTGGCAATGATGTCGTCTGCGCTCTCGTACTGGTTCAGCCACTTGGCGGCCGTCTTCGCGCCCACCCGGGGGACGCCCGGGATGTTGTCGGAGCTGTCGCCCACGAGAGCGATCCAGTCGACGATCTGCTCCGGCCAGACGTCGTATTTCTCCTTCACGCCGTCCCGGTCCAGCCGGGTGTCGCTCATGGTGTTGACCAGGCCGATGCCGTCGCTCACGAGCTGGGCCATGTCCTTGTCGCCGGTGGAGATCAGCACCTCCATGCCCCGGTCCAGCGCCCGTCGCGAGAGCGTGCCGATCACGTCGTCGGCCTCGACGCCGTCGATGCGCAATAGCGGCAGACCCATGGCCTCGACCGCCTCCAGCAGGGGCAGCACCTGGGAGCGCAACTCGTCGGGCATGGGCGGTCGGTTGGCCTTGTATTCCTCGAACATCTCGTCGCGGAACGTCTTGCCCGGCGCGTCGAAGACCACGGCGATGTGCTGCGGCTCCTCCTCCCGCACCAGCTTGTTCAGCATGTTCAGCACGCCGAGCACCGCACCGGTGGGTTCGCCGGCGGCATTGGTCAGCGGCGGCAGCGCGTGGAAGGCGCGGTAGAGATACGAGGACCCGTCCACCAGCACCAGCTTCTCGCGTTCCGTCATCGTGACTCTCTCATCGTTCCGCTGCCGCGTCTTCTTCCTCCTCCTCCTCCTGCGGCCTGCCCGGGCGGGCCCCGTCGGTGGGGATGCCGGGCTCCACCTGCTGCGGACTCTCGCCCGGCAGGTAGAGGGGGCCCTTCTGTCCGCAGCCGGCGAGGCCGGTGCCCGTGAGGGCCAGGGCGGCAACGGCCGCCGCGAGCCGGAGGGGGCGGCGCAGCCGCCGGGCGGTCATCCGCGGGCCTCCGCCCGCGCCTGCAGATCGAGCACCGCCATGGTGATGCGGCACACGGCAGTGCGCCGGCCTTCCTCGTCGGTGACCTCGATGCCCCAGACCTGGGTGGTGCGGCCCTGGTGGAACGGGCGCGCCGTGCCGGTGACGATGCCCTCGCGCACGGCGCGCAGGTGGTTCGCGTTCACCTCCAGGCCCATGCAGCGGTAACGCGCCGGGTCCACGGAGAGGGCGGCCGAGATGCTGCCCAGGGTCTCCGCGAGCACCACCGTGGCGCCGCCGTGCAGCACCCCGTAGGGCTGGCGGGTGCGCTCGTCCACGGGCATGGTGCCGCAGAGGTAATCGTCGCCGATCTCGGAGACCTGCACGCCGATATGTTCGTTGATGGTGCCTTTCTGGAGCTTCTGTACTTCCTCCAGCGGAGGACGGCGTCCGCCGAACCAGATCATCTCACTACCCTTGCCGGGCGGGGCCCGGAGTTGCTGACCGCAAGGTCGTATGAGTCCTCAAGTGATTTTACGGGCGACGCGCCGGTAGGCCTCGCGGAACGGGATGCCTTCCTCGGTGACCAGCCGGTTCGCCTCTTCCGCTGCATGCACGCCGGGGTCGAGCCGGATGTTCTCCGGCCGGAAACCCACGCCGTCGAGCAGGGCGGCCATGATCACCAGCGTGTCGTCGGCGAGATCGATGCCGCGGAACAGCGGCGGCTTGAGGCGCTGCAGGTCCCGATGGTAACCCGAAGTGAGTTTCGCCGTGACCATCAGGCACTCGTCCAGGCAGGCCTGGGCGGTGGCGGGTGCGGCCCGGGCGAGTTCCAGCACGTCGGGGTTGCGCTTCTGCGGCATGATGGAGGAGCCCGTGGTGAACGCCTCCGGCAGGCTCACGTAGGAGAACTCCTGGGTGTAGAACAGCAGCAGGTCGGCGGCCAGGCGCGCCGTGTCCTGCAGGGTCAGGGTGATCTCGAACAGGAGCCCGCTCTCCGCCTTGCCGCGGGACAGCTGCACGGCGGTCACCGGCTGCTCCACTTCGGTGAAGCCGAGCGCGTCTGCCGTCTTGCGCCGGTCCAGCGGCAGGCCGGGCGTGCCGTAGCCGGCCGCGCTGCCGAGGGGGTTCTTGTCGATGCGCCGGCCGGCAGCATGGAGCCCCTCCGCGTCATCCCTGAGCGCCGCGGCGAAACCGTCGGCCCAGAGAGCGACCGAGCTGGGCATGGCCTGCTGCAGGTGGGTGTAGCCGGGCAACTCGACCTCGCCCTGGCGTTGCGCGAGGCGGTCGAGCGCGGCGGCCAGCGACTCGGCGCCGGCCGCGAGCGTGGCGGCGGCGTCCTTCAGGTACAGCCTGAGCGCCGCCAGCACCTGGTCGTTGCGCGAGCGCCCCAGATGGACCCGGCCGCCGGCCTCGCCGATGGCATCGGTGAGCCGGCGCTCGAGCGCGGTGTGAGCGTCCTCGTCCGCCAGGCCGATGTGCCATTCGCCGGCGGCGTGGGACCGGCCCAGGCGGCTGAGGCCGTCGCGGATGGCGCCGAGGTCCTCATCGCCGAGCAGCCCGCAGGCATTAAGCATCTCCGCATGGGCGACGGAGGCGCGGACATCGTAGGCGACGAGCCGCTCGTCGAGGCGATGGTCCTCGCCGGCGGTGTAGCGCAGCACGCGCTCGTCGAGTGGCGCACCCTTGTCCCAGAGGCGGCTCAAGCCTTGCCCCCGGCATGATGCGAAGGGTGCTGTTCCTCCGGCGTGAGTGCCCCGATGTCGTTCACCACCAGCGTGCCGGTGCCCTCGTTGGTGAAGACCTCCAGCAGCAGGCTGTCCTCCACTTTGTGGGAGATCACGTGCACTCGCTGCACACCGTGCTCCAGGGCCTGGGTGATGGCGGCCGCCTTCGGCAGCATGCCGTCGGCCAGGGCACCGTCGGCCCGCAGCTTCTCGAGCCCCGTGCGGTCCAGGTAGGAGATGAGCGAGCCCGGGTCGGCAGCATCCGCCAGAATGCCGGGGGCGCCGGTGGCGAGGATGAGCTTCTCCGCATCCAGGGCCGCAGCGATCGCGGCGGCCACCGTGTCGGCGTTGATGTTCAGCAGCGTGCCGTCGGCGTCGGCGGACAGCGGGCTCACCACCGGCATCAGGCCGTTGTCCAGCTGTTTGGAGAGCACCTCGGCGTCCACGCCGTCGATGTCGCCGACGAAGCCGTAATCGATGGACTCCTCGCCTTCCTGGACCGGCGGGCGCCGGTGGGCGCGGATCAATCCCGCGTCCACGCCGCTGATGCCGACGGCCGGGATCTGCAGGTCGCGGCAGGCGGCCAGGATGCGGGTGTTGATCTGGCCGTTCAGCACCATGGCGGCGACGTTCAGCGAGTCGGCGTCGGTGACGCGGCGCCCGGCGACGAACTTCGGATCGAAGCCGAGCGCCTTCGCGAGCGCGGTGGACTGCGGGCCGCCGCCGTGCACGAGCACCACGCGGATGCCCACCTGGTAGAGGATGCCCACCTGTTCCATCAGCGCACGGGTGGAAGCGGGGTCCACGAACACGTCGCCGCCTGCCTTCAGCACGAAGACCTTCTTCTTGAACAAGCGGATATAGGGCGCCGCGTGCTTGAGCGCGGAGACGACGATGGCCCGTTCGCGCTTGCCGATCATGCTCCGCCTCCCAGCATCCGGTGCAGCACGGCCATCTGGGCCAGCATGCGGTTGCGCGCCTCCCGGATCACGACGCTGCGGGGGCCGTCCAGGATGCGGTCGGCCACCACGACGCCGCGGCGCACCGGCAGGCAGTGCATGAAGCGGCAGTCCTCGGCCGCGTTCTCGAACCAGGGCTCGTCGACGCACCAGTCGACGTGCTCGCGGCGCAGCTTCTCGTCTTCGACGCGATCGCCATAGTGACGGGTGGAGGACCAGGACTTCGCGTAGATGACGTGGGCGCCCTCCATGGCCTCGGAGCGGTCGTCGGTCTCGCGCAGGGAGCCGCCGCTGGCCGCGGCCGCGGACTTCGCCTTCGCCATGATCGGCTCGGGCAGCTCGAAGCCTTCCGGCCGCAGCACGGTCACGTCCATGCCCCGGGCGGCCGCCATGTGCACGGTGGCCGCCGGCACCGCCAGCGGCAGCGCCTTCGGATGGTAGGCCCAGGAGAGTACGAACTTGCCGCCGTCGGCGGGGATGCCGAGATCGTCCATCGTCTTCCAGTCGGCCAGACTCTGGCAGGGGTGATTTACGGCGGACTCCATGTTGATCAGGGGCGTGTCGATCAGTGCCTCCAGCTCCCGGTACGGCTTCTCCGCCAGGTCGTCCTCCAGGTTGCGCCGCTCCGCGAAGACGCGGATGCCGATCGCATCCCCGTACGAG
>CAYQZN010000203.1:0-5189 GCA_964421805.1 uncultured Woeseiaceae bacterium | reverse complement strand
TCCTGGCGGCCCCGGAACAGATCGGATGCCTGCAGCGGCCGATTCGGGTCGGCCGCTGCAGGCTTCTGTTTATCTGATCCCCGCTCCATTTCATCTAAATGATAATGATTTTCATTTACATTGCAAGTGGCCGTGTCATCCGTATAAACCACTGCCAAATCGGCCTTCCGCTTGATATGGATCAATGCGGCCCCGCCCGGCCTCCCTGATCATTTGATCGAGCATGGCGGCAGGCGGAAGGAATAAATGAACGATTGCAGGCGTGGCAACCATGGCAACGGCGCGCTGGCCCTGCTGACGGGTTTCGCGCTCGCGATCGCGGGTCATGCGCCAGCCGCGGACGGCACGGGTCTGGCCGAGGCCATCGCGGGCGGTGAAGCCGGCGTGGAACTGCGCTACCGCTACGAGTTCGTGGACCAGGACGGCTTCGACGAGAATGCCAATGCCTCCACGCTGCGCCTGCGCCTGAACTACGAGACCCGCGACTGGCGCGGGTTCAGCGCCTTCGCCGAGTTCGACCAGGTGATGGAGGTGCTCCTGGACGAGTTCAACAGCGGTTCCGGCACCTCCACCGGGGACCGCGACCAGTACCCGGTCGTGGCCGACCCCAATGGCTCCGACCTGAATCAGTTCTACTTCCAGTATTCGCAGGGCGCGGACTGGCTCGCCCGCCTCGGCCGCCAGCGGATACTGCTGGACGACCAGCGCTACGTCGGCGGCGTGGGCTGGCGTCAGAACGAGCAGACCTACGACGGGCTCTCCTTCACGTACGCCGGCTTCGAGCGGGCCCGCGTATTCTATTCTTACGTGGCCAACGTCAACCGCATCTTCGGTTCCGGCGTGCCCGCGGGCGATCACGAGCAGAATACGCACCTGCTGAACGTGAAAACCGAACTCACCGACCAGGTCGGCCTGGTGGGCTACGCCTATCTCATCGACAACGACGACGCGCCGGCATTCTCGACGGACACCTTCGGCCTCCGCGGCACGGGCGCATTGAATCTCGACTTCGGCAGGCTCGCGCTGCTCGGCGAGTACGCCGTCCAGTCCGACGCGGCGAACAATCCCGCCAGCTTCGATACGGATTACTTCCGACTGCAGGCGGACTGGTCCCGCGACGCTTTCTCCGCCGGCCTCGGCTTCGAGGCGCTCGGCAGCGACAACGGCCAGGGCTTCCGCACGCCGCTCGCCACGCTGCACGCCTTCAACGGCTGGGCGGATCAGTTCCTGGCGACGCCGGGCGCAGGACTCGAAGACCTCTATCTGAAGGCGGGCTACGCGGTCGGCGGCTGGAAGCTGCAGGCCGTCTACCACGACTTCTCCGCCGAGAGCGGCGGGCAGGATTACGGACGCGAATTCGACGTTGCGGCCTCGACGATGCTGGGAGGTCGTTACAGGTTGCTGCTCAAAGCCGCCCGGTTCAGCGCCGATGCCGCCCCGTTTGAAGATACGACGAAAATCTGGATCATGGTGACAACGAGTTTCGGGGACAGTTGACGCAACGTCTGATTGGATCAACCGCCCCCGGAATCGCTCGAAAAATTTATGCAACAACGAACGAAAACCCGCACGAGCCGCAGTGTCCGGATACTCTCCTTCGCCCTCGCGATCGCGGTAGGTGTACTCGGCGGCCTCGGCGCTTTCACGATCGGGTACGGCAACGGTTTCTCCTACCTGACCAACGACCCGGAGGCCTGTGCCAACTGCCACATCATGCAGGGCCACTTCGACTCCTGGGTCACCTCCAGCCACCGGGACGTTGCAGCCTGCGGTGATTGCCACCTGCGCCACGACTTCGTCGGCAAGTGGCTGACGAAGGCGGATAACGGGTTCTTCCACGCCCTTGCGTTCACCACGGGCAACTTCCACGAGCCCATCCGGATCAAGCCGCGCAACCGGCGGGTGACCCAGCAGGCCTGCCTGGAATGTCACGGGGAGCTGGTGAACTCCATGCTGCCGGCCGAGCACGGCGGCGAAGTACAGAATTGCGTCCATTGTCACAGCGACGTCGGTCACTCGGGCCGGCGCTGATGCAGACCGGAGATTTTCAATGAGGAACGAGTCTCGAATGGGAAACCGAAGCATGCACAAACGGCCTGTATCGCCGCGTCACAGGGGTGCCGCGGCGCTGCTGGCACTGGTCTTCGCGGTGGCGGTGATCGCGACGGCCGGCGTGACCTATGTGCTGATCACGATGTTCACGCACAAGCAGGATGCCAAGCAGCCGTTCGTGCGCGTGGTGGAGGTCAGCGAGATCACGACAGACCCCGAGCCCTGGGGCAAGAACTGGCCGCGCCAGTTCGACGGCTGGAAGTCCACCGCGGGCGGCGAGTTCTACGGCGGCAGCAGTGCCATGCCGGAGAGCAAGCTCGATGCGCATCCGTGGCTGAAGCGCCTCTATGCCGGCTACGCCTTCAGCATCGACTACCGCGAGGCCCGCGGCCATGCCTACATGCTCTACGACCAGGGCGTCACGGAGCGGGTGACCAAGAAACCCCAGGCCGGCGCCTGTCTGCACTGCCACGCCTCCACCACCGTGCTGTATCGCACCGTGGGTCTGGAGGCCATGGGCGAGGAGGTGACCGAGGCCGGGCTCGCCGAGGACTTCAATATGAAGGCCGTCCGGCGCGGCTTCGAGGAGCTCAGCAGGATGCCGTACCAGGAGGTGCTGGAGATGCTCTATGCCACCCCCGACGGCACGCCCGGCGAGAACGAACCGGTCTTCCCCCAGGCTCCCACGGGCGGCTTCACGGGCGAGTACGCCGGTGAACAGGTGCCGGAAGGCCATGCGATGGTGGGCGAGGCGCACCCGGTGACCTGCATCGACTGCCACAGCCCGGACGACATGAGCATCCGGGTCACCCGCCCGGGCTTCATGCAGGGCATTGCGGATCTTGCCGCCAGCGACGCGCCGGTGCCGCATCTGCCGAGCATCGAGCAGTGGCGCGACGGTAACCGCAGCGAGCCCTACGACCCGAACAAGTACGCCACCCGCCAGGAGATGCGGTCATTCACCTGCGGTCAGTGTCACGTGGAGTACTACTGCGCCAACAAGACCACACTGACTTTCCCCTGGGGCGAGGGCCTCAAGGCCGAGAATCTGGAGAAGGTGTGGGAGGAGACCACCTTCCCTGACGGCACGGAATTCTACGACTACAAGCACGGCGAGACCGGCGCCGACATCTTCAAGGTGCAGCATCCCGAGTTCGAGCTGTGGAGCCAGGGCATCCATGCGCGGAGCGGCGTCAGCTGCGCCGACTGCCACATGCCCTACGAGCGCGAGGGCGCCATGAAGGTGAGCAACCACAACGTGCAGAGCCCGATGGAGTTCGTGAACAGCGCCTGCCAGACCTGCCACAACGTCTCCGAGGACGAGCTGCGGGCCCGCGTCGACGACATCCAGTCGCGCACGGTCGCCATGACCGAGCGGGCCGGTCGGGCAATGACCGAGATGCTCGATGCCATCATGGAGGCCAAGGCGTCCGGCGCGAGCGACCAGGATCTTGCGCCCGTCTATGCCCTGCAGCGCAAGGCCATGTGGCGGCTCGACTACATCAGCAGCGAGAACTCCAAGGGCTTCCACGCCGATCAGGAGGCCGTGCGCATCCTGGCCGAGTCCATGGACTACAGCCGCCAGGCCCAGGCCGCGGCGCTGCGGATGCGTGCGCCCGAGGCGCCGTCGACGAAGGATTTGCCCACCGAGGACGTGCAGGGCGTGACGCCGACGGACAAGGCGCCGGTACCGGCGGATTACGACCCGGAAATTTAACGTAGGAGGGCCTTCAGGCCCGATCCCCTAACGTCTTCAGGCCCGATCCCGACTCAACATTCGATCACGTTCACCGGCACTTCGATGACGTTCACAGCGAGACCGCCGCGGGCGGTCTCCTTGTATTTGGTCTTCATGTCGCGGCCGGTGTCGCGCATGGTCTTGATCACCTTGTCCAGCGAGACGAAGTGCTGGCCGCTGCCCCTGAGCGCGAGCCGTGCGGCGTTGATGGCCTTGATGGCCGCCATGGCGTTGCGCTCGATGCAGGGGATCTGGACCAGGCCGGCGATGGGGTCGCAGGTGAGGCCGAGGTTGTGCTCCATGCCGATCTCGGCCGCGTTCTCCGCCTGCTCCGGGGTGCCGCCCAGGCCCTCGGCCAGCGCACCGGCCGCCATGGAACAGGCGGAGCCGACCTCGCCCTGGCAGCCGACCTCGGCGCCGCTGATGGAGGCGTTCTCCTTGAACAGAACGCCGATGGCGCCGGCGGTCAGCAGGAAGCGCACGATGTCGTCCTCATCCGCGCCGCGGAAGCGCACGAAATAGCGCAGCACCGCCGGGATGATGCCGGCGGCGCCGTTGGTCGGCGCGGTGACCACCCGGCCGCCGGCGGCGTTCTCCTCGTTCACGGCCAGCGCGTAGAGATCCACCCAGTCCATGACCGTCAGCGGATCGCTCAGCGAGCGCTCGGCCTGGGACGAGAGCTGGGCATGCAGCGCGGCCGCGCGCCGCTCCACCTTCAGTCCGGGCAGCGTGCCCTCGGTGGCGCAGCCGCGGTCGATGCACTCGTCCATCACTCGCCAGATCCTGAGCAGCCGCTCGCGGATCTCCTCCGCCGTGCACCATGCCGTCTCGTTCTCCCGCATGATGTCGCTGATGGCAAGGCCGGTTCGTTTCGTGTGGCCGAGAAGTTCCACCGCGGTCGTGAAGGGATAGGGGAGCTCGGTGTCATCTTTCTTGATCGGCCCGCTCTCGGCGTCCTCCTCGTCCACCACGAAGCCGCCGCCGACGGAGTAGAACGCGGCCTCGAGCAGGGTCTCGCCGGCCTCGTCGAGCGCCGTGAAACGCATGCCGTTCGGGTGATGGGGCAGCTTCTGGCGCCGGTCGAATACGAGGTCCTCGCGATGATCGAAGCCGATCTCGCGCTCGGCGCCGAGTCGGAGCCGCCCGCCCTCGCGCACGGCCTCCACCCGTTCGGGGATCGAGGCGACGTCCACGTCTTCCGCGCTCTCGCCCTCGAGCCCGAGGATGACCGCCTTGTCGGAGCCGTGGCCGCGGCCGGTGGCACCGAGCGAGCCGTAGAGCTCGACGCGGACGCGCGCGACCCGGTCGAATACGCCCGCCTCGCGCAGGCGCGCGACGAACTGTCCGGCCGCCTTCATCGGCCCCACCGTGTGGGAGCTGGAGGGGCCGATGCCGATCT
>CAYQZN010000202.1:0-5190 GCA_964421805.1 uncultured Woeseiaceae bacterium | reverse complement strand
CACGAACACCATGGGCTGGTCGGCCACCACCGGACAGGTGGCGCCCTGGGTGTACCGGCAGCTGACGCAGACCTTCGTCCTCGACGATGAGATGCGCCAGCGGCTGGCCGACCTGAATCCGACGGCCTCGGCGCGGGTGGCGAGCCGCCTGCTGGAGGCCCACGAACGACAATACTGGACGCCCGACGAGAGCATGCTCGAAGCATTGCAGCGGGCGGGCGATGAACTGGAAGACCGGCTGGAAGGCGTGGTCGAGGGGGTAGCAGTAGCATGAATGTAACGAGCGTTCCGATGTCCGAGATCGGCAACCGGAGCCGCGGCCTGGACGGCGAGGGCAGCGTGCAGGTGCACATGGAGCCCGAGAAGATCGGCCGGGCGAAGGTATTCGCCGTCTACGGCAAGGGCGGCATCGGCAAGAGCACCACCTCGTCGAATCTCTCCGTGGCGTTCTCGAAGCTCGGCAAGCGGGTGCTGCAGATCGGCTGCGACCCGAAGCACGACTCCACCTTCACGCTCACGAAGCGGCTGGTGCCGACGGTCATCGACGTGCTCGAGTCCGTGGACTTCCATCCGGAGGAGCTCCGGCCCGAGGACTTCGTCTACGAGGGCTACAACGGCGTCATGTGCGTGGAGGCCGGCGGGCCGCCTGCCGGTACGGGCTGTGGCGGCTACGTCGTCGGCCAGACGGTGAAGCTGCTGAAGCAGAACCACCTGCTGGACGACACCGACGTGGTCATCTTCGACGTCCTGGGCGACGTGGTCTGCGGCGGCTTCGCAGCGCCCCTGCAGCACGCCGACCGCGCCCTGATCGTCACGGCGAACGACTTCGACTCCATCTTCGCCATGAACCGCATCGTCGCGGCCATCCAGGCGAAGGCGAAGAACTACAACGTACGCCTCGGCGGCGTCGTCGCGAACCGCAGCGCCGGCACGGACGAGATCGACCGCTTCAACCAGGCCATCGGCCTGGACCGGGTGGCGCACTTCCCGGACCTGGACGTCATCCGGCGCAGCCGGCTGAAGAAATCCACGCTGTTCGAGATGGAGGGCGCCGAAGGGCTGGAGGCCGTGCAGCAGGAATACCTGCGCCTGGCCCAGGCCCTGTGGGACGGCACCGACCCGATGGATGCCACGCCGATGAAGGACCGGGACATCTTCGATTTTCTGGGATTCGATTGATGACGACCATGACCTACCAGGAACGCCGCGGCGAGCTGGAGACCTATTTCGACCGCACGGCGGTCGACGCCTGGCGGCGGCTCACCTCCGACGAGGCGGTGGGGCGCATACGAGCCACGGTGCGCGCGGGCCGCGACCGCATGCGTGAGCGGCTGCTGTCCTGGTTACCGGAGAATCTGGAGGGCCGCACCATTCTGGATGCCGGTTGCGGCACCGGCGCGCTGGCGGTCGAGGCCGCTCGCCGCGGCGCCCACGTGACCGCCGTCGATCTGTCGCCGACGCTGATCGAGCTGGCCCGGGAACGTCTGCCGACCGAGCTCGGCGCGGGCCGGATCGATTTCCGCGTGGGTGACATGTTCGACGAAAATCTCGGCCGCTTCGACCACGTCGTGGCCATGGACTCCCTGATCCATTACGACGCGCCGGACATCGTCCGCGTGCTGAGCGGCTTCGGCCGGATCGCCGGTACGTCCATCCTGTTCACCTTCGCGCCGCGCACGCCCGCGCTGGCGCTGATGCACGCCGCCGGCCGTCTGATCCCGAACCGCCATCACCGTGCGCCCGCCATCGTGCCGGTGGCGCGGGGCGCGCTGCACCGGCGCATCGGACAAGCGCCCACCCTGGACGGCTGGCGGACGGGCCGCGACGAGCGCATCGCCAGCGGCTTCTACACTTCTCACGCCCAGGAGCTGACACGCGGATGAGATCCCTGAACGGCAGGCTGGCGAAGAGCTGGCGGGGCGTGAGTCCCGCGCTGCTGCCCTTCGCCGACGCGGCCTCGGCCGAGCTGCCGCTCGGGCGGCTGCTGCGCCTGTCGCTGTTCCAGGTCTCCGTCGGCATGGCGATGGTGCTGATCGCCGGCACGCTGAACCGGGTCATGATCGTGGAGCTCGGGGTGGCCGCCTCGCTGGTGGCCGCCATGGTCGCGCTGCCGATCGTGTTCGCGCCGTTCCGGGCGCTGGTCGGCTTCCGTTCCGACACCCATCGCTCGGTGCTGGGCTGGCGCCGGGTGCCCTACATCTGGTTCGGCACGTTGCTGCAGTTCGGCGGCCTCGCCATCATGCCGTTCGCCCTGATCCTGCTGTCCGGCGACTCCAATGGTCCGGCGTGGATCGGTCATGCCAGCGCGGCGCTCGCGTTCCTGCTGGTCGGCGCCGGGCTGCATACCACCCAGACCGCCGGCCTCGCGCTGGCCACGGATCTGGCACCGGAGGACTCGCGCCCGCGAGTGGTCGCATTGCTCTACGTCATGCTCCTGATCGGCATGGTGGCGAGTGCGCTGGTGTTCGGTGCGCTGTTGCGAGACTTCAGCCAGGTGCGCCTGATCCAGGTGATCCAGGGGGCCGCGCTCGCAACCTTCGCACTGAACATGCTGGCGTTGTGGAAGCAGGAGGCGATGCAGCCGGAGAAGACCGACCGCAGCCTGCCGCGGCCGTCGTTCGCCGACGCCTGGCGTGCTTTCGCCGAGGCGCCCGGCGCCCGGCGCTTCCTGGTGGCCGTGGGTCTCGGGACCGCCGCCTTCAGCATGCAGGACATCCTGCTCGAGCCCTACGGCGGCCAGATCCTCGGACTGAGCGTCGGCGCCACCACCGCGCTGACCGCGCTGCTGGCCGGCGGCACGCTCGTCGGCTTTGCGCTGGCCGCGCGGCATCTCGCCCGCGGCGGCGACGCCTTCCGCCTGGCCGGCGTCGGCGCGCTGGTCGGGCTGTTCGCCTTCCCGGCCGTGATATTCGCGGCACCACTGGCCTCGGCCAACCTGTTCCGCGCGGGCACCGTCCTGATCGGATTCGGCGCCGGGCTTTTCTCGGTGGGCACCCTCACCGCCGCCATGGCGATGAACCGGGGGCGCTACACGGGACTCGCCCTCGGCGCATGGGGTGCGGTGCAGGCCAGCGCGGCCGGCATCGCCATCGCCGCCGGCGGCGCCATCCGCGACCTGGTGTCGGGACTGGCGAGCGCCGGTGTTTTGGGGCCGGCCATGAACAATGCCTCGGCCGGCTACAGCTTCGTCTACCACCTGGAAATACTGTTGTTATTTGCGACGTTGATCGCGATAGGACCGCTCGTGCGTCATGCGCCTGCGGCGCCTGAGCGGTCGCCATCGAGGTTCGGCCTGGCGGAATTCCCGGGCTGAGCGGTTTGCCTCAAGGAGATTGACTATGGAAACCGGCGCTATTACTGGCTACATCGACGTAGCACAACTCGTTCTCTACGCCTTCTGGATATTCTTCGCCGGGCTGATCATCTATCTGCGCCGGGAAGACAAGCGGGAAGGCTATCCGCTGGAGTCGGAACGCTCCGGCAGCGTCACCGTGCAGGGCTTCCCGGCGGTGCCGTCGCCGAAGACCTTCCTGCTGCGCGACGGCCACACCGTGCAGTCGCCGCGCCAGGAGCCGCCGGAGACGGACATCAGGGCGAAGCCCGCCGCGCCGTTCCCCGGCGCGCCGCTGATCCCGGAAGGCGACGGCGTTGGCGCCGGCGTGGGACCGGGTGCTTTCGCCAATCGTGCCGACGAGCCCGATCAGACCTACGACGGCCGCGCCCGCATCGTGCCGATGCGCAGCGTGAGCGAGGCCGAGGTCGACCGTCGCGACGCGGATCCCCGCGGCATGGAACTGGTCGGCACCGACGGCGAAGTGGCCGGCACCATCAAGGACCTGTGGCTCGATCTGTCCGAGCCCCACGTGCGCTACCTCGAGGCCGAGGTCGGCGGAGCGACGGGCCCGCGGCGCATCCTCGTGCCGATCTACTTCGCGAAGATCGACGGCGGCCGCGGCCAGGTCAGGGTTCACGCGCTCAAGGGCCATCAGCTCGCCCACGTGCCCGGCACGGCCAACCCGGACCTCGTCACGCTGCTCGAGGAAGACCGCATCATGGGCTACTTCGGCAGCGGCACGCTGTATGCCGATCCGGTGCGCCAGGAGCCGCTGATATGAGTCATCACGACCACGCCCCCGAGTACATGCCCGGCATCCCGGAGCCGCTGCCCGAGGGCGAGCGGCTGCTCTGGCAGGGCTCGCCCCGCTGGCAGAATCTGGCGATCGACGCGCTGCACGTGCGCAAGCTGGTCCTCTACTTCGCCCTGCTGGCCGCCTGGCGCGTCGGCAGCGACCTGGCGGGCGGCCAGGGCGTGGCCGCGGCTCTGACAGGGGCGGCGGGGCTGGCCGTGCCCGCCGGGCTCGCCGTCGGCGTGCTGCTGCTGATCGCCTGGCAGATGGGCCGCACGACCATCTACACCGTAACCACCGAACGGGTGATGCTGCGTTTCGGCATTGCGCTGCCGATGACGGCCAACATCCCGTTCTCGCTGGTGCAGTCGGCGGCAGTGAAGATCGGCTCGAACGGTTCCGGCGACATACCCGTCAACGTCAAGCCCGGCAGCGGCGTCTCGTGGCTGATCTTCTGGCCCCACGTGCGGCCCTGGAGCTTCGGCAACGCCCAGCCCATGTTCCGTGGCATCCCGGATGCCGAGCGGGTGGCGGGACTGCTGGCCGATGCGCTGGCCCAATACTCGGACCAGACCGCGGACCAGACCTCGGGCCGGACTGCGGGCCGGACCGCGGCTCAGTCGCAGGCGCCCGGCGGCGAGCGAAGGGCCGACGAGGCAACGGCCGGCTCGTTCGCCGCCGCGGCGCGCTGAGGCCGCTCCCATGGGCGACGCACACGGCGACCGCATCCCCCGTCCGGCGATCTTCGGCGCGCTGGCGCTGGTCGTCGTCACCATACTCGCGGCCGCCGGGGCACGGCTGACGGGCGTGGGTACGGTGGAGGTGCCTCCCTCGGCCGCGGTCGACAGCCGCGAACTCGCATTCGAGGATGCCGCGGACGGCTCGGTCGTCGTGCGGGACCCGGCGGCGGGCGAAGTGCTGTACGTCGTAGAGCCGGGCACCAACGGGTTCCTGCGCGGCGTGCTCCGCGGCCTGGCCCGGGACCGCAAGCTCCGCGGCATCGGCCCCGAGCCGGCCTTCGTGCTCACCCGCTGGGCCGACGGCAGGCTGACGCTGGAGGACC
>CAYQZN010000201.1:0-5197 GCA_964421805.1 uncultured Woeseiaceae bacterium | reverse complement strand
AGCCGCTTCATGGCGTACTCGGGCGAGGTGTGCAGGAACCAGCGCCGGCCCGGCGTGGCCGCGAGTTCCGCGCGCACGCTCTCGATATTGGCATCGGTGACGCCGCGGGAGGTCAGCATCGGCGTGTCCACCTCGGTGAGGCCGCGTTCGGCGAACCAGGCCCGGGCGGCCGCCAGCAGACGGGCCCGCAGGGCCAGCAGCGGCCAGTCGGCGCCCGGCTGCCAGTGCGCCCGGCCCGCGCTCACGGTGCCGGGGCGCTGAGGTTGCCCACCACCTGGCCCGTGCGCAGGCGGGTGCCCGGCGCCAGACCGGCCGAGAACTCCGCGGCGCCGGCCGGCAGCAGCAGGATCACGGTGGAGCCCATGTTGAACCAGCCCAGCTCGTCGCCGCGCTCGAGTTGCGGCGCATCCGCATCGCCGCGCCAGTCCCGGCTGGTCGGGAAACGGCTGCCGGCCCGGTACTCGGGCTGCCAGACGGTGCCGATGGTGCCGACGTTCAGCGCGCCCACCAGCACCACCGCCATCGGCCCGCAGGCCGTCTCGAACACGGTGACCAGCCGCTCGTTGCGCACGAACAGCCGCGGCACGCCCGCCGCCGTGGCCGCATTGACGCTGAACAGGCGGCCGGGGACGTGGGCGGTGCGCACGAGACGGCCCGCCAGCGGCATGTGTACCCGGTGATAGTCGTAGGGCGCGAGATAGACGGTGAGGAAGGCGCCGTCGGTGAAGGTGCCGGCGAGCGCCGGGTCGCCGCCGAGGAGTTCCGTGGCATCGTAGTGCCAGCCTTTCACCTGCAGCAGCCGCCGCCCCTCCAGCCGCCCGGACTGGCTGATGACGCCGTCGCAGGGAGAGGCCAGCGCCCGCTCGTCCTCCGGCTGGGGGCGCAGCCCGGGCTTCAGGCGGCGGGTGAAGAAGTCGTTGAAGTGCTCGTAGCCGTCGGGCACCGGCCGCCCGGCCTCGGACGTGTCCACGCCGAACTGCCAGCAGAACCAGCGGATGGTGGCGTTGCGGACGAGGCGGTTGCGGATGCGGGTGAGGCGGTAGACGAGCCGGGTCAGGAGTTGCTGGGGCGTGACGTACTGCGCCAGCACGAACAGCCGCGGCCCGATGCCGAGTGACGTGCCGGACACGGCTCAGTCGGCGCCGCGGCGCACCGGCGCCTCGAAGGCCAGCACCCGGCCGTCCGCGAACGCGAGCTCCACGGTCACGCTGCTGCCCGCCGCGGGCAGCGGGTCGGCGAACAGCATCAGGTGGCGGCCGCCGGGGGCGAACGTCGCAGTCTCCCCTGCGGGTATGGTCACGCTGTCCAGCCGGCGCATGCGCATGACGCCGTCGGCCATCGTGGTCTCGTGGATCTCGGCCCGCGGGATGCCGGCGGCCGTCACCGCCGCGAGCACCAGGTCCTCGCCGCTGCCGTTCTCGAGCACGAAGTAGCCGGCGGTGGCGGAGGCGCTCGGCGGCACCGCCCGCACCCACGGGTCCTCGATGCCGATGCCACCGGTCGGCGAGTCCGGCTGACAGCCGGCCAGCGCCGCCAGCACCACCGCCGCGGCGAGCGCTGCCAGAAAGACGACCGGCGAGCGCATCAGCCCGTGCCTCCGGGGGGCGCCGGCACCGCGCGGCCCTCCAGGATGGCGGCGAGGTCCCGCGCCATCGGCTCCACCCGGTGGGGCGTGCCGAAGACCGCGCGCAGGCTGGCGTCCGGCCCGATCAGCAGCACCGAGGCGCTGTGATCCACGGTGTAGGCCGAGCCGTCCTCGTTCCAGACCTTCGCGCTGATGATGCCGAGTTTCCGGGTGAGTTCCTGGATGGCCTCCGGCGTGCCGGTGGCGCCCTGGAAGGCCGGATCGAAATAGCGCACGTAATCGGCGATCGTGCCCGGGTCGTCACGCTCCGGGTCCACGCTGGCGAACAGCACCCGGGGCACCGGGTCGCCCTCGCGCTCCAGCCGGCGTTTTACCGCGGCCAGGGTCTCGAGGGTGGCCGGGCAGATGTCCGGGCAGTGGGTGAAACCGAAGAACACCAGCGACCAGTCGCCCTCGAAGTCTGCGCGGGTGAACGGGCTCGCGTCCTCGCGGACGAGTTCGAAGGCGGGCAGGGGGCGGCCGGGGGAGAGCAGGGTGGCGCTTTCCACCTCGACGTCCCGGGGCAGCACCAGGCTGCCGATGACGATCCCCGCCACCAGCGCGAGGGCGGCGGCGGGCAGGAGTCGCGTGCTGGATCGAGTCATTGGGAGAAGCTCATCGTTGGACGTGATGCAGAGGTTCGACGCTTGAATTCGTCCGGGGTTCGGTGGCGGATTCTACCGTGTTCCACGGTTCCGGTTCGCGTTATGATCACGGGTTGCCAAACCTCGCGTGCAACGCCCACGCGCCAGCCACGTTCCAGGTCCACGTCAGATGAGCCCCGCCACCACGGCCGGCAACCCGGCCCTCGCCGCCGCCCGCATCCCGCGCCGGATCGCCGACGCCATCCCCTGGCTGGCCGATTGGTTCGAGACGGCGGACCTCTGCTACGGCCACGGCACCGACAATTCCCTGGACGAAGCCGCCTGGCTGGTGCTGTCGGTGGCCGGGCTCGACTTCGACGACCCGTCCGCGCCGGAACTTCTGCTCGCCGACACCCAGCGCAGGCGCATCGCCGAGCTGGCCACGCGCCGGCGGCGCGACCGCATCCCGCTGGCCTATCTGCTCGGCGAGGCCTGGTTCGCCGGACGCCGCTATCAGGTGGATGAGGGTGTGCTGGTGCCGCGCTCCCCGCTGGCGGAGCTGATCCTGGAGCGCTTCACGCCCTGGGTGCGGCCGGAGCAGGTACGCCGCATCCTCGATATCGGCACGGGCAGCGGCTGCATCGCCTGCGCCCTGGCGCATGCGTTCCCGGATGCCCGTGTGGATGCGGTGGACGTCTCCGCCGACGCCCTCGCCGTCGCCCGCCGCAATGTGCAGGAGCATGGACTCGGCGACCGGGTCGAGCTACTGGAGGGCGACCTGTTCGCCCCGGTGGCCGGGCGGCGCTACGAGCTGATCGTCAGCAACCCGCCCTACGTGGATGCCGATGCCATGGCCGCCCTGCCGGCGGAGTACCGCCGCGAGCCCGCCATCGGCCTGGCCGCGGGCGAGGACGGTCTGGCATCGGTGCGGACTATCCTGAATAATGCGGGCGCATATCTTGCGCCGGACGGGATGCTGGTGGTCGAGGTGGGGGACAGCCAGCGGGCACTGGAGCGGGCGCGGCCGGATCTGCCGTTCGTCTGGCTCGAGTTCGAGCACGGCGGCAGCGGCGTCTTCCTGCTGACGGCCGGGGATCTGCAACGCGCCGGCGGCGCCACGACAACCTGAGCAGAGCATGTCCGGAAACACATTCGGCCGGCTATTCACGGTCACCACCTTCGGCGAAAGCCACGGCCGCGCGCTGGGCTGCGTGGTGGACGGCTGCCCGCCGGGCATGGCGCTCGCGGAGGCCGATATCCAGCGCGATCTCGAGCGCCGCCGCCCGGGCAAGAGCCGCCACGTGAGTCCCCGCCGCGAGCCGGACCAGGTGCAGATCCTCTCCGGCGTGTTCGAGGGGGTGACCACCGGCACGCCCATCGGGCTCGTGATCGAGAACACCGACCAGAAGTCGAAGGACTATTCCGAGATCAGGGACAAGTTCCGGCCCGGCCACGCGGACTACACCTACCAGCAGAAATACGGCATCCGGGACTACCGGGGCGGCGGCCGGGCCTCGGCCCGGGAGACCACCATGCGGGTGGCCGCCGGTGCCATCGCCAGGAAGTACCTGGCCGAGCGGCTCGGCGTGGCCATCCACGGCTACGTCTCCCAGCTCGGCCCCCACGTGATCGAGGCGAAAGACCCGGCTGCGGCCGAGGAGAATCCCTTCTTCTGCCCGGATCCCGACCGGGTGCCCGAGTTCGAAGCCTACATGGATGCGCTCAGGAAGGAGGGCAACTCCATCGGCGCGCGGGTGACCGTTCGCGCCAGCGGTGTGCCTGCAGGCCTGGGCGAGCCCGTTTTCGACAAACTGGAGGCGGACCTGGCTCACGGTTTGATGAGCATAAACGCGGTAAAAGGGGTGGAATTCGGAGCGGGTTTCGCCGTGGTGGGACAGAAGGGCAGCGAGCATCGGGACGAGATCGACGCCGGCGGCTTCCGCAGCAACCGGGCCGGCGGCACCCTGGGGGGTATCTCCAGCGGCCAGGACATCCTGGTGAGCATCGCGCTGAAGCCGACCTCCAGCATCCGCATCCCGGGGCGCACGGTCGACCGGAGCGGGGCGGAGACGGACATCGTCACCAAAGGCCGTCACGATCCCTGCGTGGGCCTCAGGGCCACGCCCATCGCCGAGGCCATGGTGGCGCTGGTGCTGATGGATCATTACCTGCGCCACCGCGGCCAGAACGCGGATGTCGCCAACAATGCAGGAGGGCCTTCAGGCCCGATTGGTGAATAATGAATCGGGGCTAGAGCCCCTCCCACAGGCAAGGGATCGGGGCTAAAGCCCCTCCTACACAGTCAGAAAGCAAAGGAGACAACCGAAACCCATGTCGAACACGTATGACGTCGCAGTCGTCGGGGCCACCGGCCTCGTGGGCGAAACCATGATCGGGATACTGGAGAGCCGGGGCTTCCCGGTGGGGCGGCTCTACCCGCTCGCCAGCGCCCGCTCGGTCGGCCGCACGGTGACCTTCCGCGGCGAGGAGGTCGACGTGGAGGACCTCGCCGAGTTCGATTTCTCCCGGGCGCAGATCGGCCTGTTCTCCGCCGGCGGCTCCGTCTCGGAGGTGCACGCTCCGCGGGCCTGGGATTCCGGCTGCGTCGTGATCGACAACACCTCGTTCTTCCGCTACGACGACGACATCCCGCTGGTGGTGGCGGAAGTGAATCCCGAGGCCATCGCCGGCTACACCACCCGCGGCATCATCGCCAATCCCAACTGCTCCACCATGCAGATGCTGGTGGCGCTGAAGCCCATCCACGACCGCGCCCGCATCCTGCGCATCAACGTCGCCACCTACCAGGCGGTCTCCGGCGCCGGGCGCAGCGCCGTCGAGAAACTGGCGAAGGACTCCGCGGCGATGCTGAGCGGCAACCCGCCGGACGAGGAGGGGCCGGAGAAGCGGGTGGCTTTCAACGCCGTGCCCCACATCGACGTCTTCCTGGATAACGGCTACACCAAGGAAGAGATGAAGATGGTGTGGG
>CAYQZN010000200.1:0-5229 GCA_964421805.1 uncultured Woeseiaceae bacterium | reverse complement strand
CGGCTCTCGCCCCACTTGTGGGCGTTCTCCATCAGGTTGCCGGCGAGTTCCAGCAGGTCGCCCCGGTCGCCGTAGAACCGCAGTCCGGGCTCGACGTCCAGCTCGCAGCGCAATCCGCGGTCGCGGTACACCTTCTGCAGACCGTCGGCGAGCTTGCCGAGCTCCGGCGCCACCGGCACCGGCTCGGTGCCCAGCGTTGCGCCCGTACCGGCCAGGGGCTTCGCGAGCTGATAGCGCACGATCTCCTCCATGCGAGCCACCTGGTCGTCCAGCGCACCCCGCCCGCCTTCGCCCTCCAGCAGGGAGCGCATCGCGGCCAGCGGCGTCTTCAGGCTGTGGGCCAGGTCCTGCAGCGTGCGGCGGTGGCGCTCCGCGCGGGCCCGCTCGCTGTCGATCAGCTGGTTGAGGTTGCGGGCCACGCCGGCGAGTTCGGCCGGGTAGCCGGCGGACATCGCCGGCCGCTCACCGGCCTCGATCTCGGTGATCTCGGATTCGATCTGCGCCAGCGGGCGCAGCAGCCAGCGCAGCAGCAACGCCAGCGAGGCCAGCAGCAGAGCCGCCACCAGCCCGAACCACACCAGCAGCTGGCGGCGGAAGCTCGCCACCTGGGCATTCAGGGAATCGAGCCCCGCCGCCACGTGGACGATGTAGGCATGCACGGTGCCGTCCGGGAATTCCCAGTCGATGCCCATGCTGAGCGCGAGCAGCGGCGTTTCGTCGGCCAGTTCGATGCGCCGGAAACTCCGCTCGCCGGTTGCCGGGGCGGCGCCCCACGGAATGTCGATGCCGATGGCCGAGTCCGAGCGCCAGACCGCCCCGTCGCCGCGCCGTACGAGGGCGCCGTACAGGCCCGACCCCGGCGAGCCGAACAGCGGCTCGGGCAGGTCGACGGGCAGCACCAGCGTGTTGCCGTCCGCGGGTTCGGCGGCCGCGAGCAACATGATCATCCGGCTGTCCAGCAGATCGCGCTCCGCCTCCAGCGCCGCGCTGCGGAAGGCGGAATCGAGCACGCCGACGATGAGGCCGAAGAAGACCAGCAGCAGGAGCGTGCCCGAGACGAGCACGCGGAGTCGCAGTGACTGTCCGGGCGCATGCACGGGTGACTGTCCGGGCGACCGCCCGGGCGGCCGGGCCGCGGAACCGGACTCAGTCACCGCCGCCGGTGGACGCCTCGCCGGCGCGCTCCAGAGCGAAACGATAGCCCCGGCCGCGCAGGGTCTCGATCGGCTTCAGGCTGTTGTCCGGATCGAGCTTGCGCCGCAGACGGCCGACGAAGACCTCGATCACGTTGCTGTCGCGCTCGAAGTCCTGGTCGTAGAGGCGCTCGGTGAGCTCGGTCTTCGAGACGACCTGTCCCGCGCGCAGCATCAGATGCTCCAGCAGCTTGTACTCGTGGCCCGTCAACTCGATCGCGCGGCCGTCCAACTTCAGCTCCTGAGAGGCCGTGTCCAGGCTGATCGGCCCTGCCGTCAATTCGGAGGAAGCCCAGCCGCCGGCGCGCCGCAGCAGCGCGTTCACCCGCGCGATGATCTCTTCGACGTGGAACGGCTTGGCCACGTAGTCGTCCGCACCGGCGCCGAGTCCGTCCACCTTGTCCTGCCAGCGGTCCCGCGCGGTCAGGATCAGGATCGGGTACGCATGGCCTTCCTGACGCAGCGTGGTAATGATCTCCAGGCCGCTCATCTTCGGCAGGCCGAGGTCGACCACGGCCAGGTCCACCGGATACTCCCGCGCGTAGTACAGGCCCTCCTCGCCGTCCTTCGCCGTCTCCACGCCGAAGCCGGCCGAGCGCAGCCGGGCCGCCAGGGACTCGCGGATGATCTCCTCGTCCTCGATGATCAGCAATCGCATAGGGGTTGACCCGTGTCTGTCGCGTGTCGCTGCCGCGGCGGGCCGGCCTCAGCGGTCGCCGGCCGGAACCCGTACGGTTCGCACCCGGCCCTCCCGGGTGAGCACCTTGATCACGTGGACCCGGCGCCCGTTCTGCTCGCGGGTCTCGGCCTCGAGGATGCGCCCGCCGTATTCCCGCTTCACCCGGGCCACCGCCTCGCTCAGGCTGACCTCGTCCCGCACGGCCGCCATGCCCGTGGCCTGCGGCGGCAGGACGGATCCCGGACCGGCCGCCTGGGCCGGCGCGGCGGAGGCGGCCACGCCCAGCACGAGGGCGAGCAGGAGCGGTACTGCGAGGCGGAGGGTCTGTTTCATGAGGCGATTTTCGGCCCTGGAGACCGGCTTTGCAACGAAACCCGGCAGGTGTCGGAGATCGGGCCCGTCAGGCCGAGGCGGACTGCGGCGCCGTCCCTGGCGCCTAAGCCCGCCGTCCAATCATGCAATCCTGCTGCAATCCTGCACCGACTGCCGTACGCCGGCTCAGTAACGCACGGGTTCGACTTCCACCCGCACCCGGATGCGGTCGCCCGGATCGTAGTCCGTGCGGGTGGTGTAGGTCTGACCCCGGTAACGGTAAGTGACCCGGTAGCCGTCGATGCGCTCTTCGGCGTCCGTGCGGTAGCGGGTCTCGCAGCGGGTGACCGGTCGCGACTGCCGCTCGTACGCACCGTAGTCGTCGTAGCGCTGGTCGTATTCGCGCCCGCGGCTGGCGCGCTCGTTACCGACGGCCGCGCCCACCAGGGTGCCCACCAGGGTCATGGCATCACGGCCCTTGCCGTCGCCGAACTGACGCCCGATCACGCCGCCGATGATGCCGCCGGCGATGGTGGCGCCGGCTTCGCTGCGGCGCGGTCTGTCGTGGCGGCCGTAGTGGTCATACCGGTCGTCGTAGCGGTCGTAGCGCGTCTCCTCCCAGCATTCCCGCACCGGGGTGCGCACCCGCACGTGGCGGACGATGGGATCGACGTCGACGACCCGGGCGTAGTCGTAGCCGGCGCCATGGTCGCTGGCGGGGCGCCAGTCCCGGCCGGGGTCGGCCAGGGCAGGACCCGCCGACAGCAGCGCACCGCCCACCAGGGCCGTCGCCGTGACGGCCACCGCTGTCGCAGCGCTCCTGCGACGGCGGCCGCTGATCCGGCAAACTCGGTTTCGATTGAACATGGCTGACTCCTTCTGCTTCCATGAGCACCCGGGTTCGAAAACCCGTTTCTCCCGGGTGTGGGAAGGAGAATAGGCCGGCCGTGCTGAACGGGTCCTGAACGCCGCGAAACGTCACTGTCACCGCCCCCGCGGCGCGTCCTCCTCCGCCTTGACCGCCTGCCAGAGGTCTTCCAGCGCCGCGGCGTCCAGCGCGGCCACCGAAACTCCCCGCGCGGCCGCCGCGGCCTCCAGCGCCCGGAAGCGCCGCTCGAACTTCCGGTTGGCAGCCGCCGCCGCGGCCTCGGCATCAACGCCCGTGTGACGGGCCAGATTGACCAGCGAGAAGAACAGGTCGCCGATCTCGTCCTCGATCCGCTCCCGCTCGCCCGCCTCGAGCTCCCGGTCCAGCTCTGCCAGTTCCTCGTCGATCTTGCGGCGCACGCCGGCGGCGTCCGGCCAGTCGAAACCGGCGCCGGCGGCACGGCCCGCCAGCTTCTGGGCCTGCTTCAGCGCGGGCAGGGCCCGCGGGATGCCGTCCAGCAGGCTGGCGGAGGCACCGTGACGCTGCTCCCGCTCCGCCGCCTTGATGGCTTCCCAGTTGCGCCGCACGCTGGCCTCGTCCGCCGGTGCCCCGTCGCCGAAGATGTGCGGATGGCGCCGCTCGAGCTTGTCGCTGATGGCGGCGACGACGTCCGCGAAGTCGAAGTCCCCTGCCTCCTCGGCCATGCGGGCGTGAAAGACCACCTGCAGGAGGAGGTCGCCGAGTTCGTCTTTCAGGCCTTCCGTGTCGCCGCGATGGATCGCGTCCGCCACCTCGTAGGCCTCCTCGATGGTGTAGGGCGCGATCGTGTCGAAGGTCTGGCGCCGGTCCCACTCGCAGCCGCTCTCCGGGTGCCGGAGCCGGGCCATTATATCAAGCAGTTTCGAGATATTTCTCATTAGCTACTGTTTTAAATATCATTTCAGTTTTTGGTTCAACGTCACCAGCATGGACGCCGTGGCGCCCCAGATGCGGTGGCTGCCGTAGTGGTATTCGTACACCGGTATCTCTGTGCCCTCGAACTCCCGCCAGGCCCGGTGCAGATTGCGCGGGTCCATCAGGAAGTCGAGGGGCACCTCGAAGGCCTCCTCCACTTCCGCCGGATCGGCCCGGATCGTGAAGCCCTGGTGGATCAGCCCGACCACGGGCGTGACCGCGTAGCCGGTGATGGTGAGGTGCGGTTCCAGGTAACCGGCAATGCGAACGTGATTGCGGGGCAGCCCAACCTCCTCTTCCGCCTCCCGCAGCGCAGCGTCGGTGACGTCCCGGTCCTCCGGCTCCATGCGGCCGCCGGGGAAGCTGACCTGGCCGGGATGATGGCGCAGGTCCGGTGAACGCCGGGTGAACAGCACGTGGTAGTCCGCGCCGCGGGCGAGCAGTGGGATGAGCACGCCGGCAGGGGTCTTGCGCCCGGCGAAGCGCTTGCGCAGCCCCTCCGGTACGTCGCCATAGGCCGAGGGCGGGGCCGCCAGCGTCGGATCGCGGGGTGCGGCGCTGCCCGCCAGCGCCGCCAGGATGCGCCCGCGCAGTGCGCTGATGCTCATCGCCTCAATGCTTGATACCGCCCCGCGTGAGGTCGGCCGGGTCGAGGAGTCGGTCCAGTTCCTCGTCCGTGAGATCGGTCATCTCGCGGGCGACGTCCTTCACGGGGCGGCCCTCGGCGTAGGCCTTCTTGGCCACGGCCGCGCCCTTCTCGTAACCGATGACGGGATTCAGCGCGGTCACCAGGATGGGATTGCGGTCCAGCGCCTCGTCCAGCCGGTCCCGGTTGACGGTGAAGCCGGCCACTGCCCGGTCGGCGAGCGCGGTCGCGCCGTTGGCGAGCACCTCGATGCTCTGCAGCAGGTTGTAGGCCACCACCGGCAGCATCACGTTCAGCTGGAAGTTGCCGGCCTGCCCGGCCACCGTGATGGTGGCGTCGTTGCCGATCACCTGGGCCGAGAGCATGGCCACCGCCTCGGGAATGACCGGGTTCACCTTGCCGGGCATGATGCTCGAGCCCGGCTGCAGGGCCGGCAGGGCAATCTCGCCGAGGCCGGCCAGCGGCCCGGAGTTCATCCAGCGCAGGTCGTTCGCGATCTTCATGAGGCTCACGGCGACGACTTTCAGCTGCCCCGAGAGTTCCACCGCCGTGTCCTGGCAGGACAGCGCCTCGAAGC
>CAYQZN010000199.1:0-5230 GCA_964421805.1 uncultured Woeseiaceae bacterium | reverse complement strand
GCCGCTGCCGGCCGACGGCATCGGCCTCGCCCGCATCGAGTTCATCATCAACAACACCATCAAGATCCATCCGCTGGCCCTCACCGGCTGGGACGACGTCGAGGACGCCGAAACCAGGCGCCGGATCGAGGCGATCACGGCGGGCTGGGACGACAAGCAGGAGTTCTTCGTGGACCGCCTCGCCCGGGGCATTGCACGGATCGCCGCCAGCCGGTATCCCGACCCGGTCATCGTGCGGCTGAGCGATTTCAAGACCAACGAATACGCCCAGCTTATCGGCGGCGAGGCCTTCGAGCCCCGGGAACCGAATCCGATGCTCGGCTGGCGGGGCGCGAGCCGCTACTACAGCGAGGAGTACGCACCCGGGTTCGCGCTGGAGTGCCGCGCCCTCGCCCGCGTGCGCGGGGAGATCGGCCTCGACAACGTGGTGGTCATGGTGCCCTTCTGCCGCACGCCCGAGGAAGGCGACCGGGTGCTCGAGACGATGGCGGAGCATGGTCTCGCCCGGGGCCGGGACGGCCTGGCCGTGTACGTGATGTGCGAGATCCCCTCGAACGTGCTCATGGCCCGGGAGTTCGCGGAACGCTTCGACGGCTTCTCCGTCGGCAGCAACGACCTTACCCAGCTGGTGCTGGGGGTCGACCGCGACTCCGACCGGCTCGCCCACCTGTTCGACGAACGCAGCCCCGCGGTCAAGCGCATGATCGCCGAGCTGATCCGGGAGGCCCATGATAAGGGCCTGCCGGTGGGACTGTGCGGTCAGGCGCCCAGCGACCATCCGGACTTCGCCCGCTTCCTGGTCGAGGCCGGCATCGACTCCATCTCGGTCACACCGGACGTCTTCCTGGAGGTGAAGCAACGCGTGGCCGAGGCTGAGCGCGACTGCGGGGAACCGGAGAGAGGCGACTGACGATGCAGATCCGGCCGTCCGGGACCTGGGCGCGCGGGCCGGCCGCGCCGGGCTGAGTCCGCCGGAGCGCTGCGATATGCCGCTGGATGTACCCTACCAGGGCCCGCTCGAGGACCTGCTCGACGACCTCGACGTATCGCTCGACGAGGGCCTGACGGAGCGCGAAGCCGGCAGGCGCCGCGAGCGCCATGGTGCGAACCGCCTGCGTCGCTACCGCGCCCGGCCGGCGTGGCGCATCCTCACCGATCAGGTGGCGAGCCTGGTCGTACTGCTGCTGCTGGCGGCCACTGCGATCGCCGCCCTGTTCGGCCGCACCCTCGAGGCGGCCGCCATCGGCGCCGCACTGGTGGTCAACACGATAGTGGGCTTCTTCATGGAGTGGCGGGCCACGCGATCCATGGAATCGCTGCAGCAGATGGGCCGCGTCGAGGCGCGTGTGCGGCGCGACGGCAGGGAGGCGCGCATCGCCGCCGCTCGACTGGTGCCCGGTGACGTCTGCCTGCTCGAATCCGGGGACGTGGTGCCCGCCGACCTCCGGCTGGTGGAAACCAACCGGTTGCGCTGCGACGAGGCCGCCCTCACCGGCGAATCCGAACCCGTGGGCAAGGACGCGGAAGAGACCTACGAGCAGGATATCCCGCTCGGTGACCGCCGCAACATGGCGTGGAAGGGCACGGCGGTCGTCGACGGCTCCGGGATCGGTGTGGTCGCGGCCATCGGCCAGGACACCGAACTCGGGCGCATTTCGGAACTGGTGGAAACCGCGGAGTCGGAAGCCACGCCGCTCGAGAAACGGCTGGAGCAACTCGGCGGGCGACTCGTCTGGCTCACGCTGGCGATCGCCGCCGCCACCACCGCGGCCGGTATCGCGGCGGGCAAGGAAGTGGCCGTGATGCTGGAGACCTCCCTCGCCCTCGCCATCGCGGCCGTGCCGGAAGGGCTGCCGGTGGTCGCCACCCTGGCGCTGGCGCGGGGGATGCAGCGCATGGCCCGCCGCAATGCAGTGGTCAAGCGTCTCTCCGCGGTCGAGGCCCTGGGGGCGGTGAATCTGATCCTGACCGACAAGACCGGCACGCTCACCGAGAACCGCATGACCCTCAGCCGCCTGGCGCTGGCGGACGGTGAGGTGGAGATCCGTCCGGACGAGGACGGCGCCCTCGGGGCGTGGCTGGACGACGAGCCGGCGGATCTGGGCGAGGTGCCGGCCGCGGCTCAGGCGCTGGAGGCGGGAGCGCTCTGCAACAACGCCAGCGTGGACGACGGGGAGGCCCTGGGCGATCCCACCGAGGTGGCGCTGGCGGCCGCCGCCGGCGGGCTCCACCGGTCCCGCTCCGACCTGCTGGAGGAAATGCCGGAGGAGCGTGAGGTCAGCTTCGACCCGGGCGTGAAGATGATGGCCACGTTTCACCGGGTAGACGGAGCGTACCGGGTCGCCGTCAAGGGAGCACCCGAAACGCTGCTGCAACGCTGTTCGCGGGTACAGACGGCGGACGGCACCCGCGAGCTGGACGCGGACGACATCGCCGAGTGGCAGGAGCGGGCCGGCAAAATGGCCGAACAGGGCCTGCGCGTGCTCGCCCTCGCCGAGAAGCGCACGGAGAACACGGCCGCGGAGCCCTACGGCGAGCTTACGCTGCTGGCGCTGGCGGGCCTGTACGATCCGCCGCGCCAGGGCATAGCCGAGGTCATGGCAGCCTGCCGCCGGGCGGGCATCCGCGTGGTCATGGTCACCGGCGACCACCTGGCAACCGCCCGCGCCATCGCCGCCGAGATCGGTCTGGTCGACTCCGGGGAGCGGGCCAGGGACGCGAGCGAGCTCGGCGAACTCTCGGCGGCGGATAAGGAGACCCGCGACGAATTGCTGGGCTGCCGTGTCTTCGCGCGCATCAGCCCGGAGCAGAAACTCGAGCTGGCCCGCCTGCATCAGGAAGAAGGCGCCATCGTGGGCATGACCGGCGACGGTGTGAACGATGCCCCGGCCCTGAAACGAGCAGACATCGGCGTGGCCATGGGACAGCGCGGCACGCAGGTGGCGAAGGAGACGGCCGATATCGTGCTGACGGACGATGCCTTCGGCACCATCGTCACCGCCATCGCCTACGGGCGGACCATCTTCGACAATATCCGGCGCTTCATCGTCTATCTTCTGTCCGGCAATCTCGCGGAGATCATGGCGGTGTCCGCCGCCGCTGCCGTCGCTGCGCCGCTGCCGCTGCTGCCCCTGCAAATCCTCTATATCAATTTTGTCTCCGACGTGATGCCGGCCCTCGCGCTGGGGTTGGTGCCCGGCCGCGAGGACGCGCTGGAACGCCGTCCCCGCCGCACGGACGAGGCACTGGTCACGCCGCGGCACTGGGGCATCGTGACCGCCTGGGGGCTGCTGATCGCGGTCACCGTACTCGCCGCGTTCGCCACCGCGCTGACGGTGTTCGGGATGAGCACGCAGGAGGCGGTGGGCATCTCCTTCCTGTGCTTCGGCTTCACTCGCCTGTGGCACGTCTTCAACATGCGCCGGCGCCGCAGCGGCGTTTTCGCAAACGAGGTCGCGCGCTCGCCGTTGGTATGGCTGGCCATCGGCGCCGGCATCGCGCTGCTGCTCGCCGCCGCCTGGCTGCCGGGTCTCAGCACGGTCCTAATGCCGCAGGCTCCCGACGCCCGGGGCTGGGCCCTCGTGCTCGGTTTCTCCCTGATACCGCTGGTGCTGGGTCAACTGCTGGTATCCGTCGGCTGGCTCGCGACGGTGCGCGACGAGGAAATGGATGCGGATGGCGGTGCGGAAGGAGAGACGAACGACGCCCGGGGTGCCGGCAAGGATGCCAAGGACGGCAATCAAAACGCCGATTGATAATCCGCAATGAGCCGGCCGATGACGGCGGGCTACCGTCGCCCTATGGAAATCAGCAATTACTACGTTCCCGTCACCCTGATCCTGCCCATGATTGCGATCCTGGGTATCCTGTTCGTGACCGTCGCCATGAGCTTCGTGCTTCGGCGTCGGCGCAGGCGCGAGGGTGAGCGCTCGCCCGGGCCGGGCGAGGACCGCGATGCGGGGGACGACCGTTCAGGTTCGGGCCGGTAGTCCGCCCGGCAGATTTCACCGGGAAGACCGGCCAGCGCCCTGGCCCCCGAGGGCTTCCTCCAGTGCCGGACGCAACTCGGGGTAGCGATACTCGAAAACCCTCTCCAGGTTCCTCGCGGGCAACACCTTCTGTCCCGTCAGGTGCAGACGGGCGATCCCGCCGGCAATGAGTCGGTAGGCCGGTGCCGGTATGCGCAACAGCAGCGGCCGGTTCAGCACTGACGCCAGCGTCTGTGTGAACTCCTCGTGGCGCACCGGTTCCGGCGCCGTGTTGTTGAACGGCCCCGCGAGCGCGGCATCGCTCATCTGATCGATGAGGAGATCGACCAGATCCTGCCGGTGGATCCAGGATATCCACTGCCGGCCGCTGCCCACGACGGCCCCGAGTCCCTTCCGGAACAGGGGTGTCAGCCCCGACAGCATGCCCCCGCCGTGCCCCAGAACGACGCCCGTGCGGGACAGGCACACACGTACGCCGTACTCCCTCGCGGTTTCCGCGACGGACTCCCAGCGGATGCAGACCCGGGACTGGAACTCGTCGCCGGGCTCGGCGTCTTCGTCCAGTTCCTCGTCTCCCCGCGCGCCGTAATAGCCGACGGCCGAGCCGCTGACCAGCACGCGCGGCCGACTCTCTGCCGGCAGTCCGCCGATGAAGGACACTACCCCGCGGGTCACTTCCACGCGGCTGTCGGCGATCTCCTGGCGCACGTCCTCGTCCCAGCGATCCTCGCCGAGGTTCTTGCCGGCCAAGTTGACCACGGCGACCGGGAGTTCCCGTTCCCGGTCGGACGCGAGCTCTTCCAGGTCCTCGACGGCGCGTATCCGTGCCGAGAGCCGTTTCCGGGCTTTTTTCCGGTCCCGGGTGAGAACGTCCACGGCGACGCCGGCGTCCAGCAGCCGCTCGGTCAGCGCCGAGCCGATGAACCCGGTTGCTCCGGTGATCAGGACGCGGCCGCCGATCCGTTCCCTGAGATTCACCTGCGTCATGCCCCTCATTGTCCGCGGGCTTCTAGTTGCCCGCCATTTCCCTGAGCTTCTCGGCCTGCTCCTCGGTGATCGGATAGAAGTGGCCCAGGCCGCACGAGGCGCCCGGCGAGAGGCCGAAGCCGATGCTGTCCATCACGGTGATGATGTCCAGGTGGCAGAGCTGGTTCAGCGACGTGCGGTACATGAAGGTGTCATGCAGCGCCAGACCCGGGCACCGGTACGGCAGCTGGTTGCGGTACAGATCACCGTTCTTC